>JADDPY010000234.1 GCA_016781635.1 Rubrobacter sp. | reverse complement strand
TCGCCAACAGAATCCCAACGATACACTAACTGATGGCCTGGTACGGTAGCAACTTAAGTTATTTAATGATGATGATAGGCAAGACTGTTAAAAATGACTATTGCCAAAAGTAGAAAAACGGTTAATATACGCCCGTAATGGTTGGCGCTTGTCCGGATCGACATTGGGTCCACGAGGGTCTTTGGGTTTGGAACGTTGCCAGCACGTAAACGCTGACCTACTTTCCGCATTGGAGATGCCCGATTGATTGCTGCAACCTTGCCCGCGTCTCGGAGCGAGCTGCCTAATCTGAGTCGCTACCCAGAATCAACCCACATACGCAGCATCCGAACACACGCCGCGATGGAGCGGCGTGATATTGCGGGAGTGACGATGGAATGGAACGGCTGCACCCTGACCTCCTCCCCTATGGCTTTCGTAACGAGATACACAAAATGGTGACTGCCACCGACGTGTTTCTGTGCGCCGGACTGGTGGCCGACGAATATGGTGCCCGAAGCGATACCTCGTTCAGCCAGCAAGTGGGAGGAGCGCGCACAGCGGTGCAAGACGGCTACCTGGTCAGTACTATTATGTCGAGTGCGTCCCGTTTGGCGCACACATCCCCCGCCCAGCAGCCTCCTGGTAGCTCTGTCGATCCACCTACGTGTGCCGATGCTGGATCGGTACGACCCTGACCATTACCATGACCGTGAACGATTGGGGGGCCATCGCGAACCTGGACTCGGTGGGAATCCGTGCGACTTGTGGCGATGGTTCGACCGCAGTAAGGCCGGTTTGCGACTACATTCCCCGTGTATTGCAGTCGCTTGATACGTTATTGGACAAAATAACCCTGTTGGTCTAGGCTATCATGATTGTGGTGTAACAAAATCCAATGAAGGAGGAAGTCATGACGACCCATGACGGCAATGCAAACGAGAAAGGCCCACAGCCAGAACGTTCCGTATCACGACGGATGTTTTTGCGTGGGGTTGGGCTTTCGGCGTCAGCGGCAGTGTTGGCGGGTTGTGGCGTCACAACCGCAGACACAGGTAGTGGGGCGGGTGCAAGCGCAACCGCGGGCGGCGCAGCCACTGGTGGAGCAAGTGCACCTGCCGCGAGTGGGGCAGCAAGCGCAGCACCTGCCGCGGCTGCCAGTGGGACACCTGAGGTAGTTGGAGCCGCCAACGCCAGCACGACGCTCGAGTTCTGGGCCTTCGCCGCAGCACGCCTCGACGTTGTCAAAGAAATGCTTAATTCGGAGGCGTGGAAGTCGGCGCATCCCGATGTTGCAGTCAATTTTCGCATCTTCCCGTACAACGAAATGCACGACAAACTGCTCGCCGCCCTCGTCTCGGGACAAGGCGCGCCCGACATCGCCGACGTCGAAATCTCGCGTTTCTCACGCTTTATCAAGGGCGAACGTGTCGGGTTCGTGCCTCTCAACGATCGCATCGGCAGTGAGATTGATAACCTGTACACAGCCGCCGCCACTGCCCCCTGGTCCTGGGAAGATCAGATCTACGGGCTTGGCAATGAACTTAACACTGTGGTCTTGGCTTACCGCAAGGACATCATGGACAGCGTGGGCGCCACGACGCCTTTTGAAACCTGGGACGATGTCCGAGCCGCTGGGCAAAAGCTCTCCGCGGGTGGCAAGAGCAAGATGTTCGCGATTCACGACATTGCGTTCGGGGACTGGTATATGATGGCGCAGCACGCCGGCACGACCATGTTCGACGAGCAGGGTAACTACCAGGGCGACAATGAGAAGAGCGTGGCCGCCATGCAGTTCAACCACGATTTGGTGCACAAGGACCAGATCGCCATGATTGCACCCGCCGAGGCGGCGGATAACTGGGATCCCCCCACCTATTGGGCTGCCATAAACGCTGAGCAGTTCGTCGCGACGTGGGGGCCGCCCTGGCACTTAGGCAACTTGTTACAACAAGTCCCCAATCAGTCGGGCAAGTGGACCGTGCAGCGGCTGCCAACAGGGCTTGCCGACAGCAACCCAACAGCGAATTTCGGTGGGACCGGCATGTGCATCACCGAGCAGTCCAAAAATGTTGATGTGGCTTGGGATCTCATCAAAGCGGTCAACCTGACGGTGGAGGGTGCCGTAACCGATTTCAGGCTGCGCACGGCCTACCCTTCCTACAAGCCAGCGTACACGGATCCGGCGCTCCAGGAACCCTCTGAATACTTCGGTGGTGCCAAGGTTGGTGAGCTTTATCAATCCGTCGCGGCCGAGATACAACCATTCCAGCAGTCGCCGGTCTGGCCGGAAGCAACGGAGGCAATGAGTCGGATCGTGATTACGCCAGTGATGCAGAACCAAACGGATGCCAGGACCGCGCTGACCGAGCTCCGTGCGGAGATCGAACGGTTGAAGCAGCAGGGCTAGCTCATCCCGACCGTGGGTATGCGGCGATTCTACCGCGTACCCACGTTGCTCAATCAGCCAGTAATCCGTGGGGAGGTACTATGAATGTACAACGATCACCTGAATCAGCGGCCGTGCGGCCCGAGGCGTCTCAGCGCACCTCATCCTGGTGGAGTCGCCATGAACATGATGTGGCACCGTATCTGTTTATCCTGCCGTTCTTTCTGATCTACGGCGTCTTCTACTTGTACCCGGTTATTTCCGCGTTCATCTTGAGTTTCCACCGATCGGTGGGTCTCGGCTCACGGACGTTTATCGGGCTCGACAATTATGTACAGCTCGCCAATGATCCGCGTTACCGAAAAGCCCTGGTGAATACCACGGTGTACACCCTGTCCAGCGTGTTTATCCTCAGTCCGCTCGCGCTCGCGGTCGCCATGACGGTGCGCTCGTTCCTGGTGCCTTCGAAGAACATGCAAAGCTTCTACCGCATTGCATTCTTCCTGCCGAACCTCACCTCATTTGTGGTCATCGCCCTGATGTTCGCGCTGATCTTCAATAAGGATTTCGGCCTGCTCAATCAGGCCCTGGCATCGTTGGGGCTGCCTAAGGTTGGTTGGTTGCGTGAGACGCGCTTCGCCATGCCGTCAATTGTGATCGTCGCCGTCTGGGCCTTTCTTGGGATTAACTCGCTGTATTTCCTGTCCGGGCTCCAAAGCATCCCAGAGGAGATTAACGAGGCGGCCTCCATCGACGGCGCTACCCGCCCGCAGGCGTTCTGGCATGTAACCCTCCCGTTGCTGCGCCCGACGATCCTGTTTGTGGTCGTCCAGGCGGTCATCTTTTCGTACCAATTATTCGACCTGCCGTACCTGCTGACCGGTGGCGGTCCATCTGACGCGACGTTGACCCTGGCGATGTACCTGTACACCATTGGATTTAGCCAGTTTAACCTCGGCTATGCGGCGGCAATCGGCTATTCGCTGGCCATGATTGCCGTGGTGGTGTCGATGTTCCAGTTTGGGCTCTTCCGCCTCTGGGGCGAAGATTAATGGGATTGCAGCGCGCCTTCGGCGCCGCGGGCAAGGAGGATAACGATGGTTGGCAATCGATCAATCTCAGCGCGCGTCTGGCAGGTGCTGGGCAATGCAGTGCTCATGTTTGGCGTGTTTCTGACGGTGATGCCGTTTCTGTACATGATTAGCGCCTCATTCAAACCGGGCAGTGAGCTTTACACCATTCCATTCCGGTTCTTTCCCCAAAACCTGTACCTGGGCAACTATCAACTCCTCTTTGGGCAGACGAACTTCGTGCGCTGGTTCGGCAACAGCGCCTTCATGGCGGTCGGCCGTACAATCCTGGCGATCTTTCTCTCGCTCATGGCGGGGTATGCGTTTGCCAAATTCGACTTTCGCTTCAAAAACATCTTGTTTGTGCTGCTGATCGCGACTCTCACGCTGCCGATCTACGTAATCCTGATCCCACTCTACTCCATGGTGATCCGTTTCGGGTGGATTAACTCCTATACCGCCCTGATCGTGCCGTTTGCGGCGCAGGCGATCGGGGTCTTTCTGACACGGCAGTACCTGTTGGGTGTGCCTACCGAGATGCTGGAGGCCGCGCGCATTGACGGCGCAAGCGAGTGGGGCATCTTCTGGCGCATCATTGTGCCGGTTGCCAAGCCTGTGACGGCGACAATGGCCATCCTATTTTTCAGTGGAGCGTGGAAGGACTATATCTGGCCATTGCTGGTCATAAACGACGACAATATGTTTCCCGTCAGCTTGGGCTTACCGAGCTTGATTGGTCCGTACACGCAAGAATATGGTGCGGTCATGGCCGGCTCCTTTATGGTCACTCTGCCGATCCTGCTCATCTTCCTGATCATGCAGCGACGATTCATTGAGGGGATCATGGCAGGCGCCGTCAAGGGGTGAACCTGC
>JADDPY010000647.1 GCA_016781635.1 Rubrobacter sp. | reverse complement strand
CTCGAGTAGGAGTCGACGGGGACAGACAGCTAAGGGGCCTCTGGGGCAGTGGCCCCGGTTCAGGACGGGCTGCCGGCCCTTTCTCTTGCCCCTATTCCCCTCTTGCCGGGAGTAAGCCTTCTCGGAAGCCCGCATCCAGAATCCTGTATGGATCGGGCCGGTATCGCCCTCAAAGCCCCTTTGACAGCCGGATCACCGCCTGTAGGCGAACACAACATGTTGTAGTACTGAATAAGAATGCGAGATAGTGAATGCTCGCGTGATGCCGCGAGCTACGATTCTCGGAAACTGCATCGCCCCGGCTCAATGGGTTCGAAGGTGCAAGCAATACGCTCGGCAACATCCACAAACCGGCCTTACAATGTGTCGTTGCTGGAGTCCTTGGTAGACAAGGGGGATTCTTGATCAGGCTTGAGATCACGAACAGAACCACCGAGGCGTTCGGAAGACCCAGTATGACTCTTGGTTCAGATGGGGGCCAGCTCCATTGATCATAACCACGCTGGGGCTGGTCACAACCGCCGGGCAGACCGTAGGTTTCGCCATATTGCTACTGATAGTACTTGGCATCGTGCATTTGGCATGGCGCGACGAATGGGAAAAAGTTGATCGGGGGGAAATCAGCTATAGGCTCGACACCCCAGACGATGAACACACTGCTCCTGGCCGTCCCCAAAATCTACGCGCCTTGCCCTGCGGGGAGTACCTGCAAACCCCGCACTGGAAGCGAAAGCGGGAGGACAAGCTGCGCGCCGTGGGCCGCAGGTGCCAGGTGTGCAACCATGGCCCGGACACCCTCGAAGTCCACCACCGTACGTACGAGAGGCTGGGCCAAGAGCTGGATGAGGACCTCACCGTCCTCTGCCGTGCATGTCACAGTACCTTCCACGATCACCGTGGTCTGAGCCGCTAAGCCGCATGGCCCCGGCCTATGCGACCGGGGCCGTACACCGAGAGAGGAGGGAGAATGCGCAGCGGCT
>JADDPY010000641.1 GCA_016781635.1 Rubrobacter sp. | reverse complement strand
AGCGGGTTGCAGGGTAGCTGAACCATCGTGCATCATGTAGGAATGAACGCTTACTCCGAGGACCTGAGGAAGAAGATCGTCGAGGCCCTGCGCCGGGGTATGGGCAAGAGCGAGGCCGCCCGCGCTTTCGGCGTTAGCCTCTCCTCCGTCAAACGATACGCCAAGCTCTACGACGAGGGCCGGCCGCTCGCCCCCAAGAAGCGACCCGGCTCGCGCCCGAAGATCGACGAGGACGCCAAGCGGCTTCTGGAGGCCGACCTCCGACGGCGCCCCACCGCCACGCTCGAAGAGAGACGCGAGTACCTCGGGCGGGTGGCCCGCGTCGCGGTGAGTAGGGCGACGCTGAGCAGGGTGCTCAAGCGCCTGGGATGGAGCCGAAAAAAAGATCGCTGGGAGCGGACGAGCGCGACGAGTTCCTGAGAGCGGCTTGGCGGGTGCTGGTGGCCAAGGAGATCGGCGCTGGGCGGCTGGTGTTCGTGGACGAGATGGGCTCGAACACGGCGCTCTCTTCGCTTTTCGCTTGGGCGCGGCGGGGAGAGCGGGCGCGTGCGAAGGCGCCACGCAACCGCGGCAAGAACATGACGCTGCTCGCTAGCATGAGCGTGGAGGGGATGGGGCCGTGCCTGGCGGTGGTCGGCTCCGCGACGAAGGCCGTCTTCGAGTCCTACGTCGAGCGAGTCCTGGCTCCTTCGCTGCGGCCGGGGCAGGTCGTGGTCCTCGACAACCTGGCGGCGCACAAGGGGGAGCGCGTCCGCGAGCTCGTGGAGGAGCGTGGCTGCGAGCTGTTGTTCTTGCCGGCGTACTCGCCGGACCTCAACCCCATCGAGGAGGCGTTCTCGAAGGTCAAGGGCTTGCTGCGGAGGGCCGAAGCGAGGACCCGTGAGGCCCTGATCGAGGCGCTGGGGAGGGCGCTGGAGGCGGTGACGGCCCAGGACGCTCGGGGCTTCTTCGGGCATTGCGGTTACCGACGAACGGACCAACTCCTGTGATAAC
>JADDPY010000085.1 GCA_016781635.1 Rubrobacter sp. | reverse complement strand
CGCCCCATAATCAAGCGTGTTTCGCTCGCGGATCTTCTCCGCGAGTTCGGTAGAATCTAGCCCCTAGCTCTCGTCGTCGACCCGGGTCTGGCCCAGGTTCAAGATCGTCGGGGCCCACAGGCCAACGAAGATCGCCAGGTTCTGACGGCCGCTCCGGTAGAACGAAATCGAGACCAGTATCGAGGCGAGCGTCGGCTCCTCGGCCGGCCTGCTGGAGGAGGCCGGCGAGAGGGGCGTGGTCTTGCTGAAGAGGGGCCAACAGTACTTCTACCCCTGCAGCTCGACGAGAAGGTGGGGTAGGTCCCGCCCGAGGTTTACTCTGTCGTCTGCTGCGGCGGGTGGTCGATGGCGTCGAAGATGTCTTGCGTGACCTTTTCGAGGGGCTGACGGGCGTCGATCAGGGCGAGGACGCCCTTCTTCTCGTAGTACTCCCTGAGATCGTCGGCCTCCTTGCGGTAGGCGGCGAGGCGTCGCCGGAGGACATCCTCCTTGTCGTCCGAGGGGCGGACGAACGGGCCGGGGTCCGTCTGCTGCTCGGGGCCCGGCGGCGGGGCGTACTTCTCGTGGTAGGTGTAGTTGGTGGTCTTGCTGACGAGACGCCCGCCGAGGACGCGCTCGATGAGCTCGTCGTCGGTGGGTCCATCGAGCATGAGCACCCGGCTCGGGCCCCCGTGGCGCTCCTCGAAGGCCGCATCTAGGGCGCGGGCTTGCATCATGTTGAGGGGGCATCCGTCCAGGATAAAGCCGCCCGCCGGGTAGAGCAGGGGCACCACCATGCGCATGATGATGTTGTCCGGGACGGGATCGCCCCGGTCGAGCATGCCCTTCATCTCCTTGCCCAGAGGCGAGCCCGCGTCTACGTGGTCCCGGATCAGGTCGCCCGTGGAGTGGCGGCTGTAGTGGAGGCGCCACGAGATCGCCTGGGCCTGCGTTCCTTTGCCCGAACCGACCGGGCCGATTATCACCAGCTTCATCTACTCTCCCTCTCTCACAAAAACCTCTGCATGATAACTCCTCGCGCTTTCATCGGTCTTCGACGGGCGCGGAGGAATACCCCAGACCCCTCTTTACCCGTCGAATGCCCCTGCTCAAGCTACGCGCGACGGATCGTACGCGTCGGTTAACATCTGTTGAGTTCGACCATCCGAGGCAGAAAGGAGCCGTGATGCAGCAGGAAGAGAATTCGGTGCTTGGAAGCGAGACTCGTGGTCCCATAAGGGCCGAAGACCTTGATACGGTACCGTGGAACCACCCCGGCACGGACGCGACCGTGGAGTTCACGACGGACGAACTCACGGCGATCTGCCCGGTCACGGGACAGCCGGACTTCTACGACCTCAAGCTGAGCTACCGGCCGCGCGCGAAGCTCCTCGAATCCAAGGCGATGAAGCTCTACCTCTGGGGCTTCCGCGACAAGGGCGCCTTCGCCGAGGACCTCGCCGCCACCCTCCTCGAAGACCTCGTCGCCGCCTGCGATCCCGAGGAGATGACCGTCGACCTGACGCAACAGGTGCGCGGCGGGCTCAAGATCCGTACCGTGGTCCGCCACCGGTAGCGCAGAACCGCCTCGGCGAACCGCTTCTCCTCCGGTCCATCCGGAACCTCCGCGGTTGGTCTGGATCGTAGCCCTACCCGACGTCCACGTCGGTCGTATCCACATCGAGGATGCCGTCGAGGCCCATAATCTCCGCGACGGACTCATCGAGGTCGTCCTGCGTCGCGGCTCTCCCCGTAAGCTCCACGACGCCTTCCTTCTCGGCTCGAACCTCCAACTCCGTCCCGTTGACGAGGTCCTCCACGTCGTCTTTCAAGGTCTCGTTGTCCCTGAGGGCGGGGTCGAGTTCTTCGTCGCCGGTCTCCGGGTTGATGTAGACGTCGTTGCGCGGGTAGCCGGACTCCGGGGTGGTCGAGCCCTCGTCCTCCCAAGCGCTCGCCTCTCCGGCTTCGGTGGAAGCTACCTGCGCGGGATCGGCGGCCTCGTGCTCGTCGGTGGGTGTGGTGACGAACTGGCCGTCGTGCGGGCTGTCGTCGACGTCGGACTGGTTCGGCGCGTAGCCCTGGGGCTCCACGTCGTCGTCGACGTGGTCACCGGGCTCCTCGTCCGAAGCATCCGCGCCGAAGGTTGCGAAGTTCGCCTCCGGGTCGAGTGTGACTTCCGAGATCGATACCTCCGTCTGATCCCCCCCGTCGCCCTCGACGAGCACGTGCGTTATCTCGCCCGTCTCCTCGTCGGTGACGACCTCGGAGATCCTGCCTAGCACCTCCGTTCCGTCCGCCGACCTTGCTTCGAGCCCAACCAGCCCCTGCTCTTCCATCGAAATGAACCTCCTTCGTATCCATCCGTAGCCGAAAAACTGCTCCGCCCAAAGGGTACCCTAACGCCTCGCCTTCCATGGTATATGCCTTGATCTAACGGTTAGAAGAGATAAAATATGAGCATCCCAGACTTAGATGTTTGAGTGGTTAGGTCACTCCGGGTATGGGAACAAAATTTGGACAATTTTTTATACATTTTGGAGGATTTGAACGCAGTGATTTGCGAAAACTGCAACATACGACCAGCGAGCGTACAAATCACGCAGCAGCAGGGTGGGCAGCAGGACACCCACTATTTCTGCATGCAGTGTGCGCGGCAGCTCGGCATGATGGGGGGCGGTGACTTCGGCGCGAACCCGTTCGAGATGTTGCAGAGCCTCATACAGCAGCAGAGCGGCCAAGGACCGGGGAACTTCTTCGAGACCCTGAGCGGCGAGGCGCGTGAGTCCGTCATGCGGGCGCGCGAGGCCTCGGCCGGGACGACGCGGACGCGTGCCATCGGCACGGACCATCTTCTGGCCGGGGTCGTGACCGGCCATAACCTCGCGACGGAGGCCCTCGGGCGCGCTGGCGCGAACGTCGAGGGGATGAGGTCCAACTTCGGAGAGCAGCGTGGCGACCCTGGAGATGCGATCTACACGTTCACGCCCAGCGCGAAGCACGCCCTGCAGCTCGCCTTCCAGGCGGCGCGGCAGATGGGTAGCGCCCAGATCGGCAGCGAGCACGTACTTCTCGGCCTGCTCGGCGAGGGTGACGGCAACGCGTACCAGATTCTCGCCCGCAACGGCGCGGGCGACGCTGAAGCGTTGAGGCGTGAGATCGCCCGTCTCCTCCAGCAGCGCGGCGGGGCGGTCCCCGGTGCCGGTGCTCCCGGTGGTGGCTTCGGCGGCGGTCCCGGTGGCTTCGGCGGCGGCGGTGGCGGCTTCGGCGGTCAGGGCGGTCAGCCCGGGCAGCCCGGCCAGGACAGCCGGACGCCGACCCTCGATCAGGTGACCCGTGACCTCACCGAGGCGGCCGGCAACGGCGAGCTCGACCCGGTGATGGGCAGGGCCGAGGAGATCGCGCGCGTCATCCGTATCCTGAGCCGTAGGACGAAAAACAACCCGGTGCTTATCGGCGAGCCTGGGGTCGGTAAGACCGCCATCGCCGAGGGTCTCGCGCAGCGCATCCTCTCGGACGACGTGCCGGAGTCCCTCAAGGGCAAGCGCGTCCTCGCGCTCGATACCGGCGCGCTCGTCGCGGGCACCCGCTTCCGCGGAGATTTCGAGGAGCGGATGAGCCAGATGATAAAGGAGCTTCAAAGCGAAGAGAAGAACATAGTCCTGTTTATCGACGAGCTTCACACGATCGTCGGGGCGGGTGGCGCCGACGGCGCGGTCAACGCCTCGAACATGCTCAAGCCCGCGCTCGCGCGCGGCGAGCTACAGGTGATCGGCGCGACCACGCTCGACGAGTACCGTAAGCACGTCGAGAAGGACCCGGCGCTGGAGCGCAGGTTCCAGCCCGTGCTCGTGAGCGAGCCGACGGTGGATGAGTCGGTCGGGATCCTGTTCGGTCTCAGGGACCGTTACGAGGCGCACCACCGGGTACACATCTCGGACGATGCGATCATCGCGGCGGCGCAGCTCTCCGACCGCTACATCACCGACCGGTACCTTCCGGACAAGGCCATCGACCTGTTGGACGAGGCCGCGGCCGAGGTAAGGCTGCGCGCGACGGTTCCCCCAGTGGACGTGAGGCGCATCGAAGAGGAGATATCACAGCTCGAGCGCGAGAAGGACGACGCCGTCCGTAGCGAGGACTACGAGAAGGCCGCCGGTTTCAAGCATCGCATAGAGCAGCTCAGGCAGGAGCTCGACCAGCAGCAGCAGGGCTGGGCGGGCAGCCGCGAGACGAACGCCCCCGAGGTCGGGCGCGAGGACATCGCGCGCATCCTCGAGGAGTGGACGGGCGTGCCCGCGACGAACATCGTGCAGGAAGAGGCCGAGCGGCTCCTGAACCTCGAGGCCGTGCTCCACGAG
>JADDPY010000572.1:734-985 GCA_016781635.1 Rubrobacter sp. | reverse complement strand
GGCACCACGAGGACGTCGCTCGGGGAACAGCCGCTGTTCTGAGGCCGAGAGCGGCTTCGCGTAGAAGGCTTTCCGCCTGCGGAAGCGTGCTCGTACGATGGGACCGGCGAACCTGTTTCTGGGCTTCCATTGCTCAGTGGACCCGGTGGTGCTCGTGTTCGAGCTTACGGGTTTTTAGCGCCGGCCTTCCGCCCCGGTCTCCCTGACCGATCGCTTACGCCAGGCGCGTCCGCAGCGTGCGTCGCGACGAA
>JADDPY010000572.1:0-694 GCA_016781635.1 Rubrobacter sp. | reverse complement strand
GGTGATGCTGCTCGGATGCTCGAGGTCGTGAAAGATGCTCTGGCGGGCTACCTCCGAGCGCGAGCTTCTCATGCCATCCTCGCCGGTGTTCAGGTTCCGATCCCAGCGGGGGAAGGAGCTCGAGGTGATCTCCGCGCGGATGCGGTGGCCTTTGCCGAAGGTGATCCCGGTCGCCCACAGATCTATCGCGTACTCGTAGACGCGCCCCGGTTCGATAGGCGTGGGCTCGACCGGGGTAATCTCGCCCGGCTCCGGGTAGCTCTCGCGGGCGCTCGCCCGCAGGATACCGTCCGTCACGCCTATGGCCCTGCCGTCGGGATGCACGTCGACGAGCCGCGCCACGAAGTCCGTGTCGGGTGCCGAGGAGGCCGCGAAGAGGGTTGCGTAGACGTCGCCTATCGCCGTGTAGTCCTCGGAGAGCTCCTCGCTCGTGTAGACGAGCACGTCCGGCCTCTCCTCGTTCGGGCGCTGGTCGCGGGCTCCTGCCCGGTAGACCGGCGGCATGAGGAGCGCGCCCCCGATCGTCGGGACCGGGTCTTTGGGATCGTAGTCGTACTCGTCGGGTGAGGCGTCGGCGCCGCCCGGCTCGTCGCGGGAGAGGACGCCGCCGGGGTGCAGATACCACTTCTCCTCGCGCGAGCCGGGGACGGGCCACTCCTCGTAGCCGCGCCAGCGGTTCTCGCCCATCACGAAG
>JADDPY010000297.1 GCA_016781635.1 Rubrobacter sp. | reverse complement strand
CGAGTTTCTCCAACGCTTCCGGTATCCCCTCGAAGGGTACGGTCTCGTAGACGAGGGGGTCTATCTTACCTGCTTTATAAAGGTCGACGAGGGCCTCGTGATTCTCGGCTACCAGTTCCGGCGTGACCTTGTTGTAGAGGCCCCAGTGGAGGCCAACGACAGAGTAGTTTTTGACGAGGGCGTGGTTTGTGGGGGCTTCGGAGATCCTGCCGGAGGCGAAGCCCACGACGAGGATACGGCCCTCGAAGGCCACGCACCTGCGCGAGCGGTCGAAGACGTCGCCGCCTACCGGATCGAAGATCACGTCCGCCCCGCGCCCACCGGTCGCCTCCTTCACGGCGTCGACGAAATCTTCCTCGCGGTAATCCAGGGAGATCTCCGCCCCGAGCCCCTCGCAGACCTTGACCTTTTCGGGACCGCCGGCCGTGGCGATGACGCGCGCACCAGCGGCCCTTGCGACCTGGATGGCCGCCGAGCCCACGCCCCCTGCCCCAGCGTGCACCAGCACGGTCTCTCCTTCCCCGAGGCCGGCCCTCCGGTGGAGTCCCATGTAAGCCGTCTGGTAGACGATGTGTAGCGCCGCTGCCTTCTCGTAGGGCATGGCCTCCGGGACGGGGAAGACGCCGCCCTCGGCCGGCGCTACTACCTTCTCGGCGTAGCCACCCCTGGGGAGCGGCGGGGTGGCGAGCACCCTCGTTCCCGGTGCGAGCCCGATCCCCTCGCCGGCCTCGACTACCGTGCCGGCGACTTCTGCCCCCGGGGTGAAGGGGGGATCCGGGCGCTCCTGGTACTTACCCTGGCACAGGAGGATGTCGAAGAAGTTGAGCGCTGCCGCCTCTACTTCGACGAGGACCTCGCCGGGACCGGGGGCACCCGGGTCTTCTACCTCCTCCAGTTTCAGGGCTTCCTTCGGGTCTCCAAGATCGTGTACCCGCCAAGCGCGCATGTGTCGCTCCTCCCTTTCCCGACGGACGAAGCCCGAGCTTAGCACCCATCGCCGCGTGGCACCAAGCCGCTCTCTAGCGCACCACACGCAGCGCTGTTAAGCTCGGAAACGCAACTTCTGCGGATACCTCGGGAGGGTTTCGATATGCTTAGAGTGAGGGACGCCATGACCAGGGAGGTCGTCACCGTCGGGCCGGAGGCCGGGGTCGGCGAGGCCTGGGGCCTGTGCCGGGAGCGGAACATACGCCACCTGCCGGTCGTGGAAGGCGGGAAGCTCGTCGGCATCGTCTCGGACCGGGATCTCAGGGACATCAGCCCGCCCAGGCCCACGCAGGATCAGGAGAACACCATGGGCTACGCGCGCGTCCGGGAGATTATGACGGCGGACGTCGTCACGGCGCATCCCCTCGATACCATCGAGCACGCCGCATGCGTGATCTACGACCATGGTTTCAACTGCCTGCCCGTAGTCGCCGATGGCGAGCTCGCCGGCATCATCACCTCCTCGGACCTCGTGCGGACCCTCGTCGAGCTCATCGGGGCCGGGGGCGAAGGGAGCTGGATCGAGGTGGAGGTCCCGAACGAGCCGGGGACCCTTGCCGGGATCACGGAAGAACTTCGCGACCGCCACGTGAACATCGCGGGCATCTTCCTCGCCGCCGCCGGCCGCGAGACTTACCGCACGATCGTCCTGCGCCTCGAGACGACCGACCCGTCGAGCATCGCCCAGACCCTCGAAAGTGCCGGCTACACGGTAACCACCACGGAGTCTTCGGCACCGACGAACCGCAACGTAGAGCGCCGGTAGCGGGGGAGGGGCCGGGTAAAACTCGCCCGGCCCCTCCCTTCGAGCTCTAGGAGAAGAGCCCTTCCCCCGCGCCGGGCTTGAGACTGCCTTCCTCGTCGAGGTAGTCGCGCCAGGAGCGCTTCGGGCTGTAACCGAGCCTGTTCTCGGCTTTTGCGATGGAGATGCCGGAGGCATCCTCCCGGGGGAGGGGCTTCTTTAACTCGACCTTGTCGCCGTAGTACTCCCGGACGATCTTTTCGAACGGCCTGCCGCCTACGTTGTCCGGTGAGGCGATGTAGAAGACCTCGTGGCCCGGCAGGTCGGACTCTGCGGCCAGCACGATCGCGTCCGCGAGGTCGTAGACGTCTATGTAGCTCCAGAAATTGGGGGAGAGAACGGAGGCGTCGCGGACCTGCGGTCCGAGGTTGCGCTCGTAGTTCCCCTCGTGCTGCACCCAGGCCGGGCGGATGGAGATGCAGCGGATGTCGCTCCTCGTTATCGCCCCGTCCATCAGGAGCTCGCCGAAGTATTTGGCGGTCGCGTAGGGGTCCTGCGGCCTTATGGGGTGACCCTCGTCGACCGGCACGTAATCCGGCAGGAACTCGCGCTCGGGGAAAAAGAAGCCCGGTACCGTCTCGCTGGAGATGTTGACGAAGCGGGGGACGCCGAACCGGATCGCCGCCTCCAGGGTGTTGAAGACGCCCATGAGGTTGTTTTGGAAGACGACGTGCGGCAGGTTGTGGGTCGGGTCCGGCAAGGCGGCGGCGTGGACGACGGCATCCATCCCGTGCATCACGGCGAAGGCGTCACCCGCGTCGGTGATGTCGGCCTGTATGTATTCGGGGTCCGTATCCTCCGGCCGCTCGCCATAGACCGGGGGCATGAGGTCCGTCGCCCTCACCTCGTGGCCCTTCCCCTGAAGGGCCGCCACCACCGCCCTGCCGACCTTGCCCGCGGATCCCGTCACTAGTACACGCAAGAAAACCCCTCCCACACCGGTTAACACCCACGATGGTACTAGGGCGTCGCCCGGTTTCGTCCGCGAGAGCGTAGGGTAGGCTCCGGTCATGCGAGTGGTAGTAATAGGCGCGACGGGGAACGTCGGAACGAGCGTGCTGCGAGCGCTCTCGAACGAGGATCGGGTCGAGTCCATCGTCGGGGTCGCCCGGCGTCGGCCGGGGCTCCGGATGGAAAAGGTCGAGTGGGCCACGGCGGACATCTCGAAAGACGACCTCGTCCCGGTCGTGCGGGGTGCGGACGCGGTCATATTATTGGCCTGGCTTATACAGCCCTCCCGGGACCTGAACAAGCTGTGGATGGTGAACGTGGAGGGGAGCATGCGGGCCGCGCGGGCCGTGGCGGAGGCCGGGGTCCCGGCCCTCCTGTACGCCTCCTCGGTGGGGGCGTACTCCCCGGGGCCGAAGGACCGAGCCGTAGACGAGGGCTGGCCGACGGGCGGCACCCCGACCTCGTACTACGCGCGCGAGAAGGCCGAGGTCGAGCGGAGGCTCGACCGGTTCGAGGTGGACCACCCGGAGGTGCGCGTCGTCAGGATGCGCCAGGCGCTGACCTTCAAGAGCGAGGCGGCGGAGGGGCAGCGCCGCCTGTTCGCGGGGCCGTTTTTCCCGAAATTTCTGGCCCGCCCCGAGTTTGTAAACCTCGTCCCGTCGATACGCGGGCTGCGCGCGCAGGTGGTTCACTCGTTCGACGTGGGGGAGGCCTACCGGCTCGCGCTTCTGAACGAGGAGGCGCGCGGCGCTTATAACCTTGCTACGGAGCCCGCCATGGACCCCGACGAGCTCGTGCGCATCTTCGGCGCCTTGCCGGTACCGGTGCCCGTGCAGCTCGCCCGAGCCGCTGCCCGCGTAAGCTGGCAGCTCAGGCTCCAACCGGTGCCCGAGGGCTGGCTGGACCTCGCCCTCAGCGTCCCGGTCATGGATACCACGCGCGCGCGGCAGCAGCTTGGCTGGGTGCCTCGCTACGACGCGAGGGAGACGCTCCTCGACGAGTTGAGGGGGATGAGAGAGGGGGCCGGGCTCGACACGCCACCGCTCTCCCCGAAGACGAGCGGGCCGTTTAGGATCCGGGAGATACTGACCGGCCTGGGGAAGAGGGAGCCATGAAGGCCGTAGTGTGGCACGGCAAGGAAGACCTCAGGGTGGACAACGTGCCGGACCCCGTCATCCGGCATTCAACCGACGCGATCGTGCGGATAACCTCTACCGCGATCTGCGGCTCGGACCTCCACCTCTACAGCAAGCTAACCCCTCTCATGCGCGAGGGTGACATCATCGGGCACGAGCCGATGGGCATCGTCGAGGAGGTCGGTCGCGACGTCGAGCACATAAAGCCCGGCGACAGGGTAGTGGTCCCGTTCAACATCTCGTGCGGGCATTGCTACTTCTGCGATCAAGACCTCTACTCGCAGTGCGAGACCACGCGGGACACAGGAAAGCTCGCCCAGAACGTCAACCTCCTCGGGCGCGGCAGGGGCGCGAGCCTCTTCGGCTACACGCACGTCTACGGGGCCGTCCCCGGAGGGCAGGCCGAGTACCTCCGGGTGCCGCAGGCCCACTTCGGCCCCATAAAGGTCCCCGAGGAGGCTCAGGATGCCCCCGACGAGCGCTTTCTGTACCTCTCGGACGTGTTGCCGACAAGCTGGCAGGCCGTCGCCTACGCCGACGTGCCGCGGGGCGGGACGCTCGCCGTGTGGGGCCTCGGGCCCATCGGGCAGATGTGCGCCAGGATCGCGTTGCACCAGGGTGCCGGTCGTGTCATCGGGGTGGACCGTGTCCCCGAGCGGCTCACGCTCGCGGCGAAGTACGGGGTCGAGACCGTCGACTTCTCGGCCGTCGAGGACGCGGCCAGGCTGGTGGTGGAGCTGACCGGCGGTCGCGGGGCCGACTCGGTAATAGACGCGGTCGGGATGGAGGCTGGCGGGTCGTGGTACGACTCGGTCCTCCAGACCACCAAGATCCAGCTAGATAAGAGGCGCGCCCTGCGCGACTGCATGGCCGCCGTAAGGCGCGGCGGGACGATCTCCCTCAGCGGCGTCTACGCCGGCCCCATCCAGATGTTCCCGCTCGGCGACCTCTTCGACATGCAGGTGCAGGTGCGGATGGGACAGGCGAACGTGCACCGCTGGGTCCCCGAGATCATGCCGCTCCTGGGCAACGACGACCCTTTAGGCACCGAGGACTTCAAGACCCACACCATGTCTCTGCAAGACGCCCCTCTTGGCTACGAGATCTTCCAGAAAAAGCAGGACGGCGCCATCAAGTGCGTCCTGAAGCCTTAACGTCCCGTTCGCGCAGCCGGGGCGAGAGCGAACACGAGTAGGGTACGCTCTCCATAGCCCGACCTTTTCCTCCGGATTCCCCCGGCTCTGCTTCTCGGAGAGGCGAACGCAGCGTGTGGTGAGGCTTGCGTCGTGCCACTTATCCATCGGGGCTCGCAGCGGATGGACGCAGGGGTTTGCGCTCTGCCCTACGCCGGATAGTATGAATAAAACGATGCTTATTTCTCGACGAGAGTGGGGCGACGATGGATGAGCGTGGGAAGAAGCGGCGCGAGGAGATCTTGAGCCGCATGGACGCAAATGACGAGTTGCTCGGGAGGCCGGCAGCGAGGCGCGAGCCCGGCGAAGAGGACCGCGAGCTCCAGAACGAGGTAGAGAAGGAGCAGGAGATCAACCGCGGCTGGGGACTCTCCAACTTGGGCGGCCTGTAGGAGCTTCTACCTCACGAACAGCCAGAGGGCTGCGAGGATTCCGTAGGTGACGATGCCGGTGCGTAGCGCCCGGTCGCTCACGCGCTGGGCGAGGCGGGCGCCCACGCGTCCCCCCGCGAGGGACGCCGCCCCGATGATGGCGGCGGCGGTCCAGTCGATGGGTGTCAGAAGGGCGAAGCCGAGGGCTGCCGTGCCCCCGATCACGAGTTGCAGCGTCGCCTTGAGGGCATTGAGACGTTGCAATGTGTCTTCGAAGAAGAGGCCCAGGAGGGCGAGGACCGCCACGCCGAGGGCCGCCGAGAAGTAGCCGCCATAGATCCCGGCCAGCGTCAGGCCGGCTAGCGCCCCGATGCCGGGCTTCTCGCGGAGGCCGGAGCGTTCCCCGAACCAGCGTCCGAGGACCGGCTGGAGGGCGAGGAGGGCGCAGGCGGCGAGGACGAGGAAGGGCACGATCTCCTCGAAGGCGGATTCGGAGCTCGCCAGGATCAAAGCTACCCCTGCCAGGCCACCCACGGCGCTCGCGAGGGCGAGCGGGAGGATCCTGCCTTCCTGCCCCCGGAGCCCCTCGCGGTAACCGAGGGCGCCCGTGACGTAGCCGGGGAAGACGGCTACGTTGTTGGTGACGTTGGCGATCAGGGGTGGGTACCCGACGGCGATGAGCGCCGGGAAGGTGACCAGAGAGCCGCCGCCCGCCGCCGCGTTGAGCGCCCCCGCCACGAAACCCGCGACGCCGAGCAGTACCAACGCCCCGAGGCTCAGGTCCATCGGCCCTCGCCCGAGCCGCCGGTAAGACGCTTGACGCCCACCGGAACGGACGATCTTGTCACCCGCGGATGGTCGGCGGCAGGGGCGCCCCCTCTACCGACCGTCGTGGACCGCCTCGAGGGTCTTGCGCCAGAACTCGTCCTTTTTACCGGGGACGAAGGGCAGGTACAGGGCTACGCGGTCGACGAGGCCCTCGTAGCGCTCCTTGAGGGCCGGTCCTACCTCGTCGGGGGCGGCCTCGACAGCGAGGGTGCGGAGCATCTCGTCGGTGATGAGGTTCGGCATCTCGTCCCACTTGCCTTCCCTAGCGAGCCCCCCGAGGTTGTCACCGACCTCGCCCCAGCCGTGGACGTCGAGGACCGTGCGATAGGTCGGGGTGGAGGCGTAGAACGCGGCTTGGGCGCGCATCTTCTCCCGTTGCTCCTGCATAATTTCTTCGCTCTCGCCGGTGATGACGAAGACGCTGGTCGCCAACTCGATCTCCCGTACGCCGCGACCTTCGCCCCTGGCGCCTTCCTCCACGGCCGGCTTGACTACCTGCCTGACGTACTCGGGGGTGTGGAAGGGATGGACGTGGAAGCCGTCGCAGAGCGAGCCCGCGAGGCGCGCGAGGCGCGTGTTCACGCCGGCTATGTATACGGGGATGTTCGGGTGCTCTATCGGACCGGGGTTGAAGAACGGGGTCATGAGGGTGTGCTTGTAGAACTCGCCCTCGTACTTGAGCTTCCCCTCGGTCTGGAAGGATGCCCAGATGGCCCTGAGCGCCCTTATGTAGTCCGCAAGGCGCGAGGCGGGCTTGTCCCAGGGCATGGAGAACCGGCGGGTGATGTGCGCCTTGACCTGCGTGCCGAGGCCGAGGATGAACCGGCCGCCGGAGAGGTCCTGCAGGTCCCACGCGAGCTGCGCCGTGACCATCGGGGAGCGGGAGAAGGCGATAGCGACCGAGTTGCCCAGGGTGAGGCGTTCCGTCGTGCCCGCCGCGACCGCAAGCGGGAGGAAGGAGTCGTGCTTTGTCTCGCTGGTCCATAGGCCCGAGAAGCCTAACGCCTCGGCGGCGTTACTCACCCCGGTTATGTTGCGGAGGTGCTTGCCGTCTACGGGTAGGCCGGCGTCTAGTTTCATCGTCCCCCTTACGGCAGCAGGATGAGCTTGCCGGTGGTCTTGCGGCCCTCGAGGTCGCGGTGCGCCTGATCCGCCTCGGAGAGCTTGTAGCTGCCGCCGATGCGGACGGAGAGGTTGTTCTGCCCGATCCAGGTGAAGAGGCTCTGGGCCCTCCACAAAAGCTCCTCGCGGGTCGCGGTGTAATGAGCGAGAGAGGGACGGGTGACGAAGAGCCCGCCCTTCTGGTTGAGGACCTGCAGATCCACCGGCGGGACGGGTCCGCTGGAGGCGCCGAAGAGGACGAGGTAGCCGCGGGGCTTCAGGGAGTCGAGGCTCCCCTCGAAAGTCGTTTTGCCGACGGAGTCGTAGACGACGTCGACCCCTTCGCCGCCGGTGATGCGCCGTGTCTCTTCGACGAAGTCCTGCTCGGTGTACAGGATCACCTCGTCCGCCCCGGTCGCCTTCGCGAGCTCGGCCTTCTCCTCGGTGGAGACTGTCCCGATGACCCTGGCGCCCCTCATTTTGGCGAGCTGGCAGAGCAGGAGCCCCACGCCCCCGGCCGCGGCGTGTACGAGCGCGGTCTGACCCTCTTGTATGGGGAACGTGCTGTGTGTGAGGTAGTGAGCGGTCATCCCCTGAAGCATGATCGCCGCCGCCATCCGCGCCTCGACGTACGTGACGTTGAATGGGACGAGCCTGTCGGCGGGGGCGACGACGTACTCCGCGTAAGCCCCCGGCACCCCGGCGAACGCGACGAAGTCCCCCTCCGAGAGTTCCTCGACCCCCTCGCCCAACGCCTCGACCTCTCCGGCCCCCTCGTTGCCCATGGTGCGCGGGAGATCCCCAGGGTAGAGCCCCGTCCTCTGGTAGACGTCGATGAAGTTGACCCCGCTCGCGGCCAGCTTGATGCGAACCTGGCCGGGGCCCGGCTCCGGGACGGGGACGTCCTCGTAGCGTAAAGCCTCCGGACCGCCGAACTCGTTTATCCTGACCGCCTTCACGCGCCACCCCCTGTAAGATCTCCGGCCTTGCGAAACATTGTAGCGGGGGAGCGAACGCGCCGGGCGCCGTCTTTTGTAACTGCTTGATTGGGATAGAATGGGGCGTATGGAGCAGATGGTGGTGGACAACCGCTACGCGCTGGTCCGGGCTCTCGGGAGTGGGGGGATGGCGAAGGTATATCTGGCCCACGACGAGGTACTGGGGCGCGACGTGGCGCTCAAGATGCTGCGCGGGGCCTACGCCGAGGACGAGGAGTTCGTCGAGCGTTTCAAGCGCGAGGCCCAGGCCGCCGCACGGCTCTCGCATCCCAACATCGTCGCCGTCTACGATCGGGGCCGTGCCGGAGACGGCTCGTACTACATCGCGATGGAGTACGTCCCGGGCGGGACGTTAAAGGAACGCATCGTGCGCGACGGGGCGCTGGCGCCCGGGGTCGCGGCGGGGGTGGCCGAGCAGATCGCCGACGCGCTCTCAGCGGCTCACGAGCAGGGCGTGATCCACCGCGACATAAAGCCGCAGAACGCCCTTGTGACCCGCTCCGGAGACGTGAAGGTGACGGACTTCGGCATCGCCCGCGCCGCCGCCAGTCCGTCTGTGACGGCTACGAGCGTGGTCCTCGGCACCGCCGCCTACATGTCCCCGGAGCAGGCGCAGGGCGAGGTGGTCGGTCCAGGGAGTGACCTTTACTCCCTCGGGGTCGTCCTCTACGAGATGCTCACCGGCGCGCTCCCGTTCGAGGCCGAGAACCCGGTAGCCGTCTCCTTGAAGCACGTCAACGAGCCCGCGCCCTCGCCGCGCGATGCTAACCCCGAGGTCCCCGATGCCCTCGACGCTATCACGCTCAAGCTCCTCGCCAAGGACCCGGAGGGCCGCTACCCGAGTGCCACCGCCCTCGCCGACGACCTCTCGCGCCTCCAATCCGGGCTCGCCCCGACGGTAGTGGACGCCGAGAAGACGCAGCTTATGGCCTCGCCCCTGTCGCCGTTGCCGCAGGATCGGACACAGACGGCGAAGACGTCCGTAGCCCCGCCCCGTCCCGCCCCCCCGACCGAGAGTAGGAGGCGTGGGGGCGGCCTCTTGCGCCTCCTGGCCCCGCTACTCGCCGGCGTGCTGCTCCTCGGCGGCCTCGCGTACGCCCTGACCACCGATCTGAACCCGTTCGACCCTGGCGGAACGCGAGACAACACCGCCGCCCAGAACCGCCCGGAGGCCCGAACCGTCGAGGTGCCAGACGTCAACGGTTTCGGCCGGGACCAGGCGGAGGCGACCCTCCGGCAGAGCGGCTTCAGCGTTCGCGTCGAGCCGCGGGAGAGCACCTTCGATGAGGCCGGTATCGTGCTAGATCAGTCGCCCGGAGCGAGCGAGCAGGTGGAGGGAGGAAGCGAGATCACGCTCGGCGTCGGTGACGGTCCTGCGGCCGTGACGGTCCCGGACCTCGGGTACGAGTCGACCGCTGCTGCGGACCTGGATTACGCGGGTCTCGTGCTTGGTGGCACGACTTATGAGGCCAGCGACGAGTTCGAAGCCGGGCTGGTTATAAGGTCCAGCCCCGACGAGGGAACCCAGGCCGAGACGGGCTCGACCGTTAATATCGTCGTCAGCAGCGGTCCGAGCCCCGTCGCCGCGCCGAGCGCGCCTGCACCCTCCGACCAATTCGGTGGCGGAGGCTTCGGCCAGGGCGGACAGCAAGGGCAGGGCGGACAGCAAGGGCAGGGTCAGCCCGGGAATCAGAACGATGGAGGAAGTAACGGCGATATCCCCGGTCTGGGCGGCGACATCCCAGGCTTGGACGGCGACATCCCGGGCCTGGACGACGGCGGCAACGGGGGCGGCGGCAACGGAAGTGGCGGTAACGGGGGCGACGATGGCAGTGACGAAGAAGGGGGAGAAAACTAGGATTAGAGTCCTCCCGGACTTTCTTGATTAGAGCCACTCGAATTCCACGCTCGCCTGCGATGCGGGGTCTACAAGACACCCTCCCTAAGCTGGAGCGCCTCGAGATGCAATATCAACGGATGAAATCAACGAACGCAGGGGCTCCGGCAAGGTCATGCCGCCGGAGCCCTCTTCACCTCGTTAACCAGCGTTCTTCTGCTTGCGGGTCTCCTGGATCGCCTCCATGTACCCGTTCGTCAGCCCCTGGTACCGATCCACCCCGTCGACGGCCTCGCGCCCTCCGGGCTCCATCCCGTCGAAGCGCTTCTTCAGGGCGACGGTGGTGAAGTAGACGCCGCGGTAGTAGGGGACGAGTTGCTCCATGGTCATCGCAGGCCTCTGCGGCCGAACGGTAGAAGCCTCCGCCTCGTCCGCGGAGAATCTGACCGCTGGCTGTTGATCGGCGCCTGCGCCTGTATCTTCCTCTTCCGGGATTCCATCTAGCGCTTCGAAGATGGTCGTGTCCCCGGGACGGTCGGCGAAGTCGCTCCCCTTATAGAGGTAGCGCACGGTCCCCGAGCGGTCGAGGACCAGGATCGCGGGTACCGCGACGCCCTCCCGATCGTTCCACAGGTCGTAGAGCTTTGAGAGCTCCCCCTTTGCGTCGCTCAGGAGCGCGAAGGGGAGGTCGAGCTTCTCGACCATCGCCTTATTGTGCCCCGGTGGATCTACGCTGATACCGGCGATCCTCGCCCCGCGACCCTCGAACTCTGCGTACTCCCTGGCATAGCTGACCAGCTGCCCGTTGCAGTACGGTCACCAATCACCCCGATAAAAGACCAGGACGATCGGCCCTTCTTCGAGTTCCTTCGCCAGGTTGAAAGACCTGCCCTGCTCGTCCGGCAGCTCGAAGTCAGGTATCTTCTCACCGACGGCCGGGGTCGTGTTCGTCTTCTCCGCCACGTAACCTCCAGTTTTCGCTGTACGCGACAGACATACCCGAATTAAGCGTATGGAATATCTACCCGCAGCACCCTTCCGAACTGCAAAAAACTAAAAGCGGTCCGGTGAAGGTTGGGCCTGCCGGGCTAACGGCGGGTGGCCCCGGCGAAGAAGACGACGTTGTGGACCTCGAGCGGGTCGGGGTCGAAGCCCGCATGGTCGAGGAGGCTCGTGACCTGCGCCGGCTCGAAGAAGCGGATGCCGCCCGTCGAGAGGAAGCGCTGGAGTAGCCGGCCGCGCGGGGTGGCAGCCCGGAGGAGGCCCATGATCGCCAGCCGTCCGCCCGGCGCGAGTACCCGGTGCGTCTCCCTGAGGACGCGCGCAGGGTTGCCGAACTCGTTGAGCGAGCCGCCGCGGACCGCACCGGCAAACGAGCCGTCCGCGAAGGGGAGGGTCTCTGCGTCTGCCCGGATGAGAGAGGGGATGGCTCCGGCGCGAGGGGGCCGTGTGCGCCGGGCGGCCTCCTTGAGCATGGAGGGCGAGATGTCTATGCCGATTGCGTCGCCCCGGTCGCCGAGGGTCGTAGCGAGGTCCCTGCAGTAGAGTCCGGCCGAGCATCCGAGGTCCAGGTACAGGCCGCCGCGGTCTACCCGGGCGAGGTTCCGGATCACGGCCAGTTCTCGCTCGTTCGGGAACTCCCCGCCGGTGAGGAGCGTGAGGGAGCGTCTGCGCCAGAGCGGTTCGTAAGAGCGGCCCGCGCCGGGGAGGAAGTTGGTCAGGTTAGCAACGTTGCCCGCGCCGGTCTTGCGGCCGATCAGGTCCAGGTAGCCGTCCTTTATGGGGTAGGTCTGCCCTGTTGCGGGGTCGCGGGCGAGGCCAGAGACGACGTATCCATCTTTCTCCACGCCTTCCGACAGCTCCAGGTCCGTCCCGCCTTCGGGTTCTGGGCGCAGAATCCCGAGCAGGGACCGGCGGAACACGCCTAGCGGCCTCCCCCGCGCGGGGACCTGCGTCCCATGCGTGCGTCGAAGCCGCGCACCGAGTCGACGAACGCCCCAGATCCCTCCGGGCTTCGGGCGCGCTGGCTCCCCCCCAGGGTCGGGTAGGAGCCCTCGTGGAAGACGAGGGGGCCCTTGCGTGCATCGCCCATGTGGACGGCGACGACGCGCCCGAGGAACAGGTCGTGATCTCCGCCGGGATGGACCGCCTCCACCTCGCACTCGATCGCGGCCATCGCCCCGGCCGCGAGCGGGGCCCCCGTAACGCCGAATCCGCCGCCGAGGGAGTTCATAGCGGGCAGGCCGCTGGAACGCTCGGGGGAGGAGAAGAGTCGGCTCAAGCCCTCCTGGTCGGCCGCGAGCAGGTTGACCGCATAGAACCCCTCGTCCCTGATGCGCGTGTTCAGCCGGGCATCTCTGTGAACGCTCACCAGGAAGAGGAGCGGGTCGAGGGAGACCGAGAGCACCGCGTTCGCCGTCATCGCCTCCGTCCCCTCGCGGGTCCCGGTCGTCACGACCGTGACGCCGGTGGGGAAGTAGCTCATCGCGGCGCGCAAGGAAGCCGCCTCCGCCGGGCGCGTCTCCCAACCGTGCATCTTCAAGTCGTCCCCAGCCGGCAACTTCTCCGTCCCTTCCGTCCCGTCAGATAAATGAAGCTACTACGCACCGGATTCTTTCACAAGGCCCCCGTTCACGCGCAGGCTTTCGGGCCACCAGCGCTCGACGGTCTCCCTGTCTGATCCGTACCAGCGCCCCGACGGCGGGCCGTAGAAGCGCCCATGGTAGACGTCGTCGAGGACGAGGTGCTCCGCGCCTTCGAGCAGGGCCGAGCGCACCGGTACCAACCCGTCGCCTGGCACACGCCCGTCATCGACGAAGCGTTCGTAACGCCTCCGCGCTCCCCTCGACGAGGTACCGTCAACCGCCGCGCCGGCGACGGAGAGGTATCGGATGCTCTCGTGGGGGGTGCCGGGGAAGAGAACGTTGACCTCTGTTATAGAAGCCAGGGGGCCTCGGCCGGTAACGTTGTGCGGGGTGCCCAGGGTTATAAGGTCACTCACGCGGCGGTGACCCGAGTAACGGCGCCCGCCGTAGGGCGGGTCGCCGCCTATATAAGCGCGAGAGAGAATGCCGCCGGCCGAGACGCCGACGAGCACCACCTTGTCCGACTCGCTCTCCAGCAGCGCTCGATCGACCGTAGTTGCTACCTCGAAGACGATCTGACCGTATCCTCGAAGGCGCGCCAGGGTCCAGTCGAGCGGCGTGATCGGGACGACCCGGACCTCGGAGCCGGAGAGGTCTCCAAGGAGCTGGGCCAGCCGCCGGAATTGAACCGGCCACGCCATGTACCCGCCCACGATCACGATAGGTCCGTCCGCCATGGGACGATTATAGCCCCCAGCCTTCTGTACTCAGCTTCTAGCGATCGTGGAGAATTCCTCGTCTGCTCGACGCTGCCCGGTGAAGCGCGACGATGTACCTGCCGGGCTTCGACTGGCCGTGTGGGCTCGCTTCGGGAGCCGCTGCTGAAAGCCGAAAACTACAACGCGAAGCTCTGTTTGATCCCATCGAGGACGAACTGGACGGCGAGGGCGGCGAGTAGAACGCCGAGCACGCGGGCCAGGACGTTGGTGCCGGTCTCGCCGAATACCTTCATCACGCGCGGGGCGAGGAGGAGGGAGGTGAGGGTCATCAGGAGGACCAGGAGGAGGACGCCCAGGAATGCCGCGACCTCGAGGGTGCCGCCGCCCGTGTAGAGGAGAACGGTGGTCAGGGAGCCGGGGCCGGCAATAAGGGGGACGGCGAGCGGGAAAACGGAGATGTCTTCCTCGACCCCCTCGGTGGCCTCTTCGCCCTCTTCGACGGTTCGGCGTACGCTCGAGGGGCGGCCGAAGATCATGTCGAGAGAGAGCAGAAAGAGGAGGGCGCCCCCGGCGATCCTGAACGCCGGGAACCCTATACCCAGAGCGCCCAGAAGCGTCTGCCCCACGAACGCGAAGAGAAACAGGATAGCCGCCCCGAGCATCGCCCCGCGTACGGCGGCGTCCCGCCTGTACTCGGCCGACCTTTCACGGGTGAGCCCGACGAAGATCGGCGCCAGCCCCAGAGGGTCCACGACGACGAGAAGGGTTACAAAGGCGTTGAACACGAACTCGGACATCACACGATTATAAGGTCGGGGTGCAGAGGCGGGCGCCGAGCTTGTCTCAGGCCGATGCCTCCTGTACCTTCGTTGCGTGGATATCTTTCACACGCCCGAGGAGCGTTTCCGGAACCTACCCGGGTTCCCCTACGAGCCGCGCTACCGGGACTGGCGCGGGATGCGCCTCGCTCACGTGGACGAGGGGGGCCCCTCGGCGGCACCCATCTTAATGCTGCACGGCGAGCCTACGTGGTCGTACCTGTGGCGTAAGGTCATGGGGCCCCTGATCGAGGGGGGGCACCGCTGCGTCGTCCCCGATCTCCCGGGCTTCGGCTGCTCCGACAAGCCGACGGATGACTCCTGGTACTCCTACGATAACCATACCGAGGCGGTCGTCTCGCTTCTCGAGGGGCTGGACCTCCGGGACGTTACGCTCGTAGTACAGGATTGGGGCGGCCCTATAGGCTTGTGCGTTGCGATGACCGAGTGCCCGGAGCGCGTGAGTAGGATCGTCGCCATGGACACCGGCGTATTTACCGGTTACCAGAGAATGTCCGTGGCATGGCACGTCTTTCGAAAGTTCGTCGAGGGGGTCCCAAACGTCCCGGTGAGGCGCCTTGTAAGGAGCGGCTGCAAGACGACGCCCCCGTCCGAGGTCCTCGATGCTTACGAGGTGCCCTTCCCCAATAGGGAGTCCAAGGCGAGGGTACGGGCCTTCCCGCCGATGATACCGCTCAAGCCTGACGCTCCCGGCGCCGCGGCCGGGCAAACCGTCGCCCGAGCTCTCGCGACCGACACCAGACCTACCCTGCTCTTGTGGGCCGATTCGGATCCGGTGCTGCCGCTCGAAAGCGCCGGGAGGGCGGCCGAGGAGTTGTTCCCGAACGCCGACGGGCTGACGGTCGTGGAGAACGCCGGTCACTTTTTGCAGGAGGATGGGGGCGAGCGCATAGGCTCCCTGATCGCCGACTGGCTAAACACCCGCTAGAGGTCGTCCTTTACAGGTTGCTGGCGACCGGCCCCGTGGGGCCGGATGTCGCTCTCCAACTCTCATGCAACGACCGCGCCCTCTCCCAAGTCCCCTCCTCGATCTCCACGCGTTCGGCCTCACCGTAGCGCTTCGTGACCGCGTCCGAAAGCGCCTCTATTACCGCCGGCACGTCCGCTCCCGGCAGGTCGGCGACGCTCGCGGGGCGAAATGGAAGGCCTAAAGCCTCGTAGAAGCGCGCGAGGACGCGCCGGAGCTCCGCCGTCTGCGTGACCAGCACGAGCGCCTCCATCCTGGCGGCCCGGCGCGTCACGCGTTGCGCGAGCCCCGCTACCTTAAACCCCTCCGGCCCGCCGACCCGGACGGAGTACGCACCGGGGCAAAACTCCCCCTCGACCTCCCCGGGCCCCGCCTCGACGCCGAGCGTCTGCAGCGCTCCCACGACGAGCTCGGCGCCCTCTGCGTAACGCTCGTAGAGGCCGCGGCGCATGTCCTCGACCGGGAAGGTTATGGAGAAGGAGATGGAGCCCTCGTTCGCCGCCACGGCGCCGCCACCCGAATTTCGGACCAGGACCTGGAAACCGTCCTTTGCGGCGAGCCTCCGAGCCTCGGGGAACCCCGGCAGGCGCGTCTCCGGGCGCGTGGCCCCTACGTAGCGCGACGAGTTCCACAAGAGCGCGGTGGCGCCCCGTGATCTAGCGGCGATCTCCTCGAGGACGGCCTGCTGGAGTCCGAAGCCATCCGCGGGGCGCACGAGGCGTTCGGCTACCAGAATCTGCACGGCTCCAAGGTACCATGTTCTAAACGACAAACCATCCGAGCTTCGGTTCCGCATCCTATCCACCGGTGGCACCAAAGAGGTGCGATTCGAGCGCATAGAGGCGCGCTAGAATACGAAAGGCCTGCGGAGCAGTAGCGCGAACTCGTGCGCAGTCGCGGGGTGGAGTAGGAGGCTAGCCCACGGAGAGGTACATATGAGAGCACGAACCCTTTCGGGCAGCTCCGCTGACGAGGGAAGCGCCTCGGGGCGCGTCGCCTTGATCTGCGTGCTCTGGGCGCTCGTCCACAGCCTGCTCGCCTCAAGGCAGGCCAAGGACCTGGCCCGACGCCTCGCCGGGCCCCGCTACCGCGACGGCCTGTACCGCCTCGCCTACAACGCCCAATCCGTAATCACCCTGGCCTGGGCGACGGTGTCGTTCCTGCGCCAGCCCGACCGGGAGCTTTATAGAGCCACGCCGCCTTGGTCTTGGTTGTTTCGGGCAGGGCAAGTCGTCTCCCTGGGCGTGCTGTTCTCTGGCATACGGGTGGTAGGGATCCTCGATTTCGCCGGGCTGCGGCCCCTGTGGGACCTCATGGCAGGGCGGCACCCGCGCCCCGAAACCGAGGCGCAGGGGCCTCCGATGGGCGCCGACGGCGAGATGGCGGCGGCGGGGGCGTTCCGCTTCACGCGCCACCCGGGCAACCTGGGCGCGTTGGGGTTCTTCCTGCTTTTCCCGCGGATGACGGCCAACCGCGCCGTGCTCGCGGCGCTGGTCGCCCTGTACGTGATCCTCGGCTCCGCCCACGAGGAGTACAGGC
>JADDPY010000365.1 GCA_016781635.1 Rubrobacter sp. | reverse complement strand
CTGTTACGGGGCGTGACGGCCAGCTACCCAAATCACATCTGGTCGGTCGAGGACAGCTCCCTCCGCGACTATGCGACGCCGCGTGCCGTCCGCGTCGGGTTGAGCCGCTTCTTCCGCACATATAACGAGGAGCGGCCGCATATGGCGCTGGACTACCAGACGCCCGCAGCGGTGTATTACGAAAAGGAGGGTCAGACCGCCGCGGCCTAGCCCCTGACCAGGCGGGCGGCCTGGCGTTTCCCAGCCGCTCGCCCCCGATTGTCAAGCTTTTCGTGCACTGGAAAGGAGTGCAACCCACTGATCTTTTACCAATCTGGTGTCTTGACAACGGGGTCCATCATAATATTTGAGCTTGCGCCACAGGGTTTCTACGATATTCAAGTGCGGCGAGTAGCGTGGCAAGTACAGCACAAACAGCCCCCGCTCCTCCCAGGCTGCTCGGCGCTCTTGGATCAGTTTGGCCGTATGCACCGGCGGATTATCTAACACCAGAACGGTTAATTTCGGTAAGCCGACCGACAAGTGCTCCGGAGGTGCCGCCCTTGCGGATGTTGCGCATGTGGGACAACCTGGCGGGGCACAAAACACCGGAGCTCGTGCTGTGGCTGTTTCGCCACGGGATCATGCCGCTGTACACGCCGCTGGGTGGTTCCTGGCTCAATATGGCCGAGTCGCTCCAGCGGATTGTGGTGCGGCGTGCGCTGGCGGGACAGCATCCGCACACGCCTGCTGAGATCATCGCCTGGCCGGAGGCCACGGTGCCTGGGTGGAACCGGCACCCAACGTCGTTTGTGTGGGGTGGCAAACGGGCGGCACGCCGAGTGCGCAGCCGAGAACGGCGGCATCGACTGGGCGGCTCGGGTGCCTGTACGCGCCGCCCACTACGCCGGAAAACGATCGTTGAACAATGGCAATCGACAAGGTAAACGACCCACTAGTGGGTCATTTGTCATGTGTGTTGCCATTCGAC
>JADDPY010000326.1:1988-4331 GCA_016781635.1 Rubrobacter sp. | reverse complement strand
GGTCATTGGCGTGGCCCGAGATGCTGAGAAACATCGGATGGTAGACGCCATCAGGGGGTTATCCCCGGTGTGGCAGGTGCTGCTCGCTACGGGCTTCACCTATGGAATGACGGCGCTCGGTGCGGCGCTGGTTTTCTTCGCTAAAGACGTCAAGCGGTGGGTCCTGGATTCCATGTTGGGGTTTGCGGGCGGGGTGATGATCGCGGCGAGCTACTTCTCGCTGCTGGCGCCTGCGATAGAGCTCGCGGAGGATAATGGGGTTTCGTCCTGGATCCCGGCGGTCGTCGGCTTTCTCGCCGGCGGCATCTTCTTGCGGGGTCTGGACTGGGTCCTGCCGCACCTACACCTGAACGAACCCATAAAAAAGCCGAGGGGTTGGAGACGACCTGGAAGCGGAGCGTTCTGCTGGTCTCTGCCATAACGCTGCACAACATCCCCGAGGGGCTCGCGATCGGCGTCGCCTTCGGGGCGGTAGCGGCGGGTTTCGAGGGGGCCTCCCTCGCGGCGGCGATAGCGCTCGCGGTGGGCATCGGCATCCAGAACTTCCCCGAGGGGACCGCCGTCTCGATGCCGCTCAGGCGCGAAGGTATGTCGCGCGGCAAGAGTTTTTTCTACGGTCAGCTCTCCGCCGTCGTCGAGCCAGTAGCCGGGGTGATAGGGGTCGTAGCCGTTAGCCTCGCACAGCCCTTGTTGCCCTACGCCCTCGCTTTCGCCGCGGGCGCCATGATCTTTGTCGTAGTCGAGGAGCTTATCCCGGAGTCGCAGAAAGGCGGCTATGCGGACCTCGCCACCATGTCCCTCATGGTCGGCTTCGGCGTCATGATGACGCCGGACGTGGCTTTCGCATAAGAGAGGAGCTCTCATCCGGGTCGTTAGCACGCTACCTGATGGCGGATCTTAGCTCTCGGAAAGAGCGGTCCTCCTAGCGCGTAGCCGACACCTCTGCCAGCGGTTGCGTGCCAGATGCCGGTGGTCGACCGGGAGAGCATCCGCCAGGGCCGAAAGTTTTTAGTTCTTTAAGACTCACGCCAGGTTTTAGGGGCTCATTTATACTGCCGCCGCTATGAAGAGCGGGAGTACATCCAAGGCTGGGGGGAAGGCCTCCGGGGTCGCGGTGTGGTCCTGGGCGCTCTACGATTTTTCGAACACGATCTTTTCGATCAGCATCTTGAGCTTCTTCTTCCCCTTGTGGCTCGGGGACGAGCTCGGGGCTGGGGCGCCCGTCGTGAACGGCGCTACTGCCGTCTCGGCGCTGCTCGTGGTCGTAACGGCGCCGGTCCTTGGGGTCGTGGCGGACCTCCGGCAGCGCCGCGTGCCGTACCTCGTCGTGCTCACCCTGATCGCCGTCGTTCTGACGGCCGCCCTGGATCTGGCGGGTGGCGTGCTCGTGGCGGTCGCGCTGTTCGTGGCGGCGGACGTCGCCTACCAGTCGGCGCTCGTGTTCTATAACTCCCTGTTGCCGGGCGTCTCCGCCGGGCGGGGAGCCGGGAGGGTGAGCGGTTACGGGACAGCCGCGGGGTACGTCGGGACGATACTCGCCCTCGTCGTCCTGACGTTCTTCGTCACGGAGGCGGTGGTGGTCAGGGAGGCCCTCGGGCCCTTCGGCGGGTGGATCGAGACGGGTGGTCAGTCTAATTCCAACGCCTTCCTGCCGACTGCTGTCCTGTATTTACTCTTTAGTTTGCCGGCCTTTTTTCTGGTCCCGGATCGTGCGGTGCGGGAGCCACGGCCGGTGGGGATCTTCTCGGCGTACCGGAGCGTGGCTTCGACGGCGAGGAACATGCGGTCCTACGGTGGGATCGGGACGTTCATCGTCGCGACTTTCCTATACACGGACGCGGCGAACACGGCGATCGCGAACATGGCGCTATACGGGCGGGAGGTCTTCGGGATGGGGCAGGGGGAGATCCGCAACCTCCTCCTCTTTTCGACGGTCTTCGCGGTGGTCGGGAGCGTGGGCTCGGGGCACGCCTCCGACAGGATCGGCCCGAAGAAGACGCTCGTCGGGGTGCTCGTGGTGTGGATCGTCGCGATCCTGCTCGCCTCGGCCGCCCTGGCGCCGTGGATGCTGATGCTCTCGGGGCCCCTCGTCGGGGTAGCCCTGGGCGGGACGTGGACCGTGAGCCGGGTCATGCTCGTGGCGCTCTCGCCGCCCGAGAAGCTCGGGGAGTTTTTCGGGCTCTTCTCCCTAACCGGCAAGCTCTCGGCGGTGATGGGGCCGGCGATCACGGCCGGCCTCCTCTGGGCTTTCGAAGACCTCGGCACGGCCGCTTACCGGATCGCCATAGGCTCCCTCGCCCTCGTCATGGCCCTCGGCCTCTTCTTCCTCCGCCGCGTCCCCGA
>JADDPY010000326.1:0-1796 GCA_016781635.1 Rubrobacter sp. | reverse complement strand
GCTTCATCCTGCCGGGCTTCGTGGACCTGCAAGTTAACGGCTCCTTCGGGGTAGACGCTGTGACCGACCCCGGGCGGCTGGGCGAGCTCTCGGAGGGACTGGCTGCGACCGGCACGACGAGCTACCTTCCGACCGTGATCTCCTCCCCCGTAGAGATTTACCGGGAGGTGATACCCACCCTCGCCAGGGCTATAGGAGATGCCCCCCGGGGTGCCGAACCTTTAGGCCTTCACCTAGAGGGTCCGTTTATCAGCGCCGAGAAGAAGGGTGCCCATCCTGGGGAGTTTCTCTCGCCGCCGAATACGGACCTGCTGAACGAGCTTTTGGACCTCGGTCCGGTACGCATGCTGACACTGGCGCCCGAGCTCAGGGGGGCGGCGGAGCTCGCCGAGGAGGCGGTGAGACGCGGCGTCTTGGTCTCGGCGGGCCACTCGAACGCGCACTTCGGGCTGGCCTACGGGTCGTTCGACCGTCGCGTCGCCGGCGTCACTCACCTGTTCAACGCGATGAGCCCGTTGCATCACCGGGAGCCTGGCCTGCCCGGCGCGGCGTTCGCCCACCCGCGCGCGACCTCGGGCCTCATCGCCGACGGTCGCCACGTCCATCCCCAGACCGTCGCCCTGGCCTTTCGCATGCTTGGCCCCGACCGCCTGTATCTCACCACCGACGCCATCGCCGCAACCGGCATGGGGCCCGGCGAGTACCCCCTAGCCTCCCGCCGGACCTACCTCGACGCGTCCAGAGGCGTGCCTACACTGAGCGACGGCACCATCGCCGGCAGCGTCCTGACGATGGACGAGGCGTTCAGGAACGTCCTCGCTTTCACCGGATGCACGATCCCCGAGGCCGCCCGGATGACCGCCGCAACGCCCGCGCGGCTCGTCGGCGAGGGGGAGCGCAAGGGCCGCCTCGCCCCCGGCTACGACGCCGACGTCACCGTCCTCGACCCACACAACCTCACAGTCGCCGCTGTGTACAAGAGCGGGGCGAAGGTCTCCGGCTAAACTCCCTCCCCGCGCACCACGAAGACCGGGCACGGGGCGTAGCGAACGACGTTCTCGGAGACGCTGCCGAGAACCGCCCTTCTCAAAGCACCCAGTCCCCGGCTGCCGATAACCACTATACCCGCCCCGATCTCCTCCGCGAGGTTGAAGACCTCCTCGGCGGGCCGGCCTAGCCTGAGGTGGGCTTCGGCAACGGTCCCGCCTTCGTCCTCGATCCTCCTGGTTTGTGCTTCGAGCACCTCGCGGGCCTTCCGACGGAGCTAGGCGGGCTCCGCCTCGGTCAAGGCGAAGTAGGTCGGCAAAAACTCGCCGACGTGTACCACGTGGAGCTCCGAGCCGGTGTTACCGGAAAGTTCGACCGCCGAGCGGGCGGCGAGAGCCGCGTCCGGGGAGCCGTCGGTGGCGAGCAATATCCTGGTCGGGAACAGGGCCATCCCCTTAAGCCCCCCGGTCCGCGTTGCTCCGGCCTAGCCGGCTGTGGCTGTAGCTGTAAGCGAAGTAGAACACGACCCCGATGGCCATCCAGATTACGAACCTTATCCAGGTGATCCCCGGCAGGCTCAACATCAGGCCCACGCAGAACAGTACCGCCAGGATGGGGACTATAGGCACGAGCGGCGTCTTGAAGGAGCGCGGGAGATCCGGGCGGGTGCGCCTGAGGACTACGACCCCGATGGAAACCAGGACAAAGGCGAAGAGGGTGCCGATGTTCACGAGCTCCGCAATCTCCGAGATGGGCGTAAAGGCCGCGATGAGGGCGACGACTATCCCGGTGAGGATGGTGATGCGGTA
>JADDPY010000307.1 GCA_016781635.1 Rubrobacter sp. | reverse complement strand
GCGGGTTGCGCGAAGGTTGATCCTCAGGGAAACTACCCCGCATGAAAGCGTACTCGAAGGATCTCAGACTGAAGGCGTTGGACGCCGTCGATCGCGGGATGGATCGCAAGGAGGTGGCGGGCATCTTCGGGATCTCCGTGCCTTCGATCAAGCGCTGGCTGAGGAGGCGCAGGGAGAGTGGCGATGTGGAGCCCACCCCCATACCTGGTCCTCCGGCCAAGAAAGGGGCGCTCGTGGAGGCGTGGTTGCCAACCCAGTTCGAGAACGCTCCCGACCTGACGCTAAAGGAGCATTGCGAGGCGTTCGAGGAGGCTTCGGGAGTGAAGGTCTCCGCGGCCACGATGTGCCGGAGGATCTCTCGCCTTCCCGAAGGCGGCTGGCCTATCAAAAAAAGTCCCGAATAGCCCAAGAGCGCGACGAGCAGGTGCGGGGGCTTTGGAGGTGGCTGGCGAGTCGCTTCGACGCGAGCAGGCTCGTGTTCATCGACGAGTCCGGCTTCCAAACCTCCATGACGCGGCTTCGGGCGAGAGCGCCCAGGGGAAAGCGGGCCTACGCCAAGGTCCCGAGAAACCGAGGAAAGAACCAGACCCTGATCGCCTCGATCACCCTGGAGGACGGGATGGGCGAGGCCGTCTCCATCGAGGGCGCGACCGACGCGGAAGTCTTTGAAGCCTACGACGTCGAGGGCTTCCTCGCTCCGACGCTCGAAGCAGGGCAGGTGGTCGTGCTCGACGGGCTGGGAGCGCACAGGACCGAGAGGGTGAGGGAACTCATCGAGGATCGAGGCTGCGAGCTCGTGTTCCTGCCGTCCTATTCGCCGGACCTCAACCCCATAGAACAGGCGTTTTCCAAGATAAAGAACATCGTGAGGAAGGTCGGAGCACGCACCCGCGAGGCGCTCGACGAGGCCATCGCGAAGGCCATGTCCGCGGTCACGTTGGAGGACGTGGCGGGATGGTTCTCGCACTGCGGCTACGAACCACGGGATCAATACTCATGAACTCAGCTGTC
>JADDPY010000152.1 GCA_016781635.1 Rubrobacter sp. | reverse complement strand
CGAACTCCGCCCGCGCCTTGCGTCGCCTGTTCGGCAGCACGAAAAGGCCGTAACCGCCCAGAATCGCCACCGCGATAAGACCGGTCACGTCGAGGAAGCGGGTGGTGAACAGCGTGACCACGAGCGCCCCGATGCCGAGAGCTCCCGCCCCGGAGATGGCCGTCTGGGCGACGGCGGTTTGTATGGAGAGGGCGAGCTCCGCCGACTCGCGCTCCCGGTCGTAGCGCCGGACGACGTCCTGGGCGTTCCTGCCGACGGACTGCAGAAGCTGGTTGCGGTTGTACTCGAAGTTGTCCCCGACGTCGCCGATAATGTGCTCGTCGTAGCGCGCCTGGCGCCGGCGGTTCACGTAATCCACGACGCTGCGCCACTGCTTGAGGTTCCGGTCGACCATCCAGTCGATAAGCTCCTGGACCCGCTCGTCTATAAGCCCTTCGGTATCGGAGACGACCTCGTCCTTGAAGCGCTCCTGGACCTTCTCCTGCCGGATCAGCTCCCGCACGTTGAGGAGCCGGATGTTCTCTTCGAGCCACGCGTCGCCCCGCTCGCTCATCCGCAGGACGATGTTCTCCATCTCCGCGAGGCGCGCCTCGAAGTCACGCCGCATGTCCTGCGTGTACGCCTCGAGCTGCGACTCGACGTTCTCGGACATCTTGAAGTCGTCGTCCAGCAGGCCCAGCCGCTCGTTCACCGCGAGCCCGTAGCGGCGGACGAGCTCCTCGACGACGCCGAGAGGGCTCTCCAATTTGAGCCGCACCCGACCTTCCTCGTCCAGAAGCCCCCGCACGTAGCCCTCCAGCTCCTCGAAGCCGCTCGCGCTCAACAGCGCGGTCGCTTCCAGGCTCCCCATGTCGGAGGCCTTTGCCTTCCGGGCGAGGTAGGCGGAGACGAAGTAGATCGGCGGCTTCAGCCCCAGCATCGAGCGGACGCCTTCTTCTACAAAAGACCTGACCTGTTCGCGGTCCTCGTCGCCCCGGAGGAGGTCGACCTTGTTTACGACCAGCACGATCTTCTTGCCCCAGTCGCGGATAAGCTCCAGGTACCCGCGCTCGGATTCCGTGAAGGGCCTATCCGCCGAGGTGACGAAGAGGACGAGATCCGAGCGAGGGACGAAGCTGCGGCTGAGCTCCTCGTGGTGACGGATGATGGCGTTGGTCCCCGGCGTGTCCACGATGGCGACCTCGCGCAGAAAGTCGTTGGGGTAGCCCCTCTCCAGGACCCCCTCCCGCCGCTCGCGGTCCTCCGGGTGCTCCGCGTAGCGCAGCACGGTGATGCGGTCCGTCGTGGGGGTAACGCCCTCCGTGGAGATTTCCGCCCCGAGCAGCGCGTTGATGAACGCGCTCTTGCCCGCGTTGAACTCCCCGACCACGACGAGCAGGAACAGCTCCCCGAGGTCTTCGAGCTTCTGCCGAACGAGCCCCACGTCTTCCTTCGGGGCGCCGAACCCCTCCAGAAACCCGACGACACCCTCCAGGAGCGTCTTTTCGCGCTCCGCCAGATCGTTCCACCGCTCGTCGAGAATTCGCACCGCGCCCCAAGCCTTCGAGATCTGACAACACCGCGAATTGTACCCGGTCGTCATCGCCCGCGGGCGCGTCGTAGGCGTTGGTTCTGCATACCCCGGGCTCGTTCGAAGAGAGCGTCAGCGGGCTCCCCCTCAATCGCTACCAGCATTCCCGCCCCGTAAGCGCCGAATACCGTCAGCGCGGAGCCCCCCTACGCTAATAAAGCTCGCCTGCGAAGGCCAGGCGGGCGGCGGCGAGGTCCCACAGAGCGTGCCCCACGCTCTCGAAAACGATAGGCCTACCCGATCCCCTGAAGCGATCCGTGCGAGAGAGCGCCTCCTCCAGAGCGACCGCCCCCTCCCAGTCGAAGACGCCGGCGCTCTCGGCGGCGAGCAGGTCGCCGGCCTCCTCGCGAGCGCCCTCAAGATCGTCCACGACGACGTGAGACCGTGCTACGAGCGGCACCGGAAGCTCCACCATGCTCGGCCGGAAGGAGCCCACGGCAGCGATGAACGCGTCGGCCCTCACCTCCGCGGGCAGGACGGGCTCCTCGCTCGTCGTAGCGGTGACGACGAGGGTCGCCTCCCTGGCTGCCTCCGTGAAGTTCCCCTCGACCACCCGAGCCTCCATGCCCAGGCTTCGGGCGTGCTCGGCGAGGGCGTGAGCCCCTCTTGTCCCCCTGGACCGGATGGCCACCTCCGCCGTGCCCAGTCCCTCTCGAAACGCCTCCAGGTGCGCCCTCCCTTGCGTCCCTGCCCCGACGATCAGCAGCGGTCCATCGGGCCTTGGGGCCAGGGACGCGGCTGCCAGGAGCGAGAGGGCCGCCGTACGCCGCGCCGTCACGGTTGCGCCGTCGAGGATCCCGAGCCTCTCTCCCGTCGCCGCCCGGATCGCGACGACCTCTCCCCGGATCGTGGGTAGGCCCCGTTCGGCGTTGCGGGGGTGTACCGTGACGAGCTTCGTCACCGCGAGGACCGGGTCGGCCGCCGGCATCACCAGCAGGGTCGCGCCTCCCCCGAGCGGCAACCGGAGCCTCGGAGGGGCGTGCGCCTCGCCCGAGGCCTTCATCCGGACGATCTCCCGGAGGGCCTCCGCGAGCGCGGGGTACGGGAGCAGCGCCTCCGTCTCTACCGTATCCAACATCCTCATGGCGACGGGTAGGATACACGCTGGGCGGTCGCGCGTTCCTCCTCGGGTGCAGGTTCGGCGCGGGCGCTTGGAGCTTGAGGGGCAAGTTCACTGTGATAACCTATGCCGCTAGTGAAAGCGGGCGTCGGAGAGTCACCGGAGAAGAAGAAGCCGCTCTTGCGGGGCTACGCCGTACCTTCCGGTCTGGTGCCGGCCCGGAGGACGCTGGAGGTCTCCGTCGGCCTTCTCGTCGCCGGGTTCGCGCTCTTTCTCTATCTGAGGACGCTCGCCCCGACGGTGCTGTACTACGACCGGCCGACGCTCCTCGACTCGGCGATGTTCCAGGCGCAACTGACTACTCTGGGAGTAACGCATCCTACGGGTTATCCCACGTACACGATGCTGGGACATCTGTTTACGTACCTGCCCGTCGGAGACCCCGCGTACCGGATCAATCTCTTCTCGGCGATCATGGGTGCTTTGGCCGTCTTCGTGCTCTACAGGCTCGGTCTGAGGCTGACCGGAAGCATCCTCGGGGCCGGGCTCGGCGCCCTTGCGTTCGGCGTCGGTGATACGTACTGGAGCCAGGCGATCATCGCCGAGGTCTACACCCTAAACGCCCTCTTTATCTCCTCAGTGCTCCTTCTTGTCTTTCGCTGGAGGGACACGAGGCGAGACCGCTATATTCTCGCCGCGTGCTTCCTCATGGGCCTCTCCATGACGCACCACCTCACGAGCGGGCTGCTCCTGCCGGGGGCCGCCATCTTCGTCTTCGCGGTGGACAAGAAGAAGTTCGTCCAGTGGCGCCTCGTCCTGAAGGGGGCCGGGCTCTTTCTTCTCGGCCTCCTGCCATATTTGTACCTGCCCATACGCGCCTCGATGAACCCGCCGATGAACGAGGCGGATCCCACGACCCCCGCACGCTTCTGGGAGCTTGTAAACGGGGGTAACCTCACCGGCGTCTTCGGGACCTTTGGGCCGGACCTGATCCCCTTGAGGCTCTCGTTCTTCGGCGGGTACATGGGCGACGAGTTCCACGTGACCCTGCTCTTCCTCGCGATGTTCGGGGCCATAATCGCGGTGCTCAAGGACCGGGCCGCCGCCGCCATCCTCGGTTTCCTGTTTCTCGGTTGGCTAGGCTACGCGATCGAGTACGAGATCTTCGACTTTTTCTTGTACTTCATCCCGCCTTACCTGGTGCTCGCCCTGTTTATGGCCTTCGGGCTCGCCGCCATCCTAGACGGCGTCAGAAAACTCGCCGTTGGCTCCCCGCCGGTCCTGCAAGCCGCCGTCGTCGTCCTCATCTTCTCCCCGCTCCTGTACTTCGCGCTCTCCGACCTCCCCAGCGACTACCGTAAGGTCGACCGCAGCAACGATTTCACGGGGCGTGAGATCATCGAAGACGTCGCCGGGCACGCCCTGCCGAACTCGACGATCCTGCACCACCGCAGCACGCTCTGGTATATGGTCCTCGTCGAGAAACGTCGGCGCGACCTGACCCTCCTCAGCCCGTGGTATCCCTCCTGGCGCCGCTACACCGACCTCGTCTGGCCCGACGACATAGACCGCGCGACCACGAACCTCCGCTGGGGCACCAACGACTTTACCGGCGTCGGCGCCGCGGAAGAGGCCGCCGAAAGAAACCGCCCCGTCTACATCCTCGACCA
>JADDPY010000303.1 GCA_016781635.1 Rubrobacter sp. | reverse complement strand
CCCCTACAGCACCACCTACAGTTTTGGTGCAAGGGGGAAAATTGGCCAGAAGAGGCAAGAACGAGGGGTCCATCTACCAGCGCAAGGATGGGCTCTGGGTGGGCCAGTACAAGGTCCACACCCTCAACGGAAGCAAGTACAAGTACATTTACGGCAGGGACCGCGAAGACGTGGCCCGAAGGCTCACCAAGGCTATGGCCGATAGGGATACGGGGTTGGTCTTCGATTCCGGCTCCTTGAGCCTGTCCGAGTACCTGGACAAGTGGCTGAAGGCCATCCAGGGAACTATAAGTGTGGGATCGTGGAAGCAGTACGAGACCATCGTGAGGCTGCACATCAAGCCAGCACTGGGGAGATTGAAGCTGGATAGGGTCACGGCCCTCCACGTCCAAACCCTTTACAGGGAGAAGCTAGACTCCGGCTTGTCCCCACGAAGGGTTATCTACGTCCACGTAACCCTCCGCAAGGCCCTGAAGCAGGCTGTCAGGTGGTCCCTGATCCCCAGAAACGTAGTCGATGCCGCAGAGCCCCCCAAAGCCCAAAAGAAGGAGATCAACCCCCTCGACGAGGAGCAGGTTCGCAGACTGATGGAGGCAGTCAGGGGGAACAGGTTGGAAGCCCTTTACGTCCTTGCGGTAAACACTGGGATGAGACAGGGCGAATTGTTGGGCCTTCAATGGAAGGACGTGGACCTCGATTCGGGTACTTTGAGGGTTAACAGGACCATATTCGGTGGGGTTGTCTCTCCTCCCAAGACCTCCAAGAGCAGGAGGAGCATAAAGCTATCAAGATTCGCTCTTGCAGCCCTCAAGGCTCACGAGAAGACGAGTGAGTGGGTCTTCTCAACCCAATCCGGCAAACCCATA
>JADDPY010000598.1 GCA_016781635.1 Rubrobacter sp. | reverse complement strand
GCTGCAGGAGGCACTATGTTTGCAATGGAAACGGCTATCAATGAGGTCGCACCATGAATAATCGAACCGACGAGATCCGCAGTACGAGGGCCCCGACGCTGAGGGAAGATCAGATCGAGATCCTCAGGCGCTACGGGCAGACGAGGAAGTCGGAGGAGGGGCAGGTCCTCTTTAGGGCGGGCGACGCCTTCAACGACTTCATCGTCGTCCTCGAAGGCGAGGTGGAGGTAATAGACGACTTCGCCGGTGAGGCGCGGACGATGGGGGTCATGCGCCCGGGCCGTTTCTTGGGCGATCTGAACATGCTCACCGGGCAGGCAATATACCTTTCGGCCGTGATGCGCCAAGGCGGGGAGCTGCTGGCAATACCTCGCGAGCAGCTCAAGGAGGTCATCACCGAGGAGCCTAACCTCTCGGACATCATCCTCAAGGCCTTCCTCGCGAGGCGTGCGTGGAGTATGAGGACAGGCCTTGGCCTGAGGATACTAGGCTCGCGCCACTCGAGCGATGCGACGCGCCTGAGGGAGTTCGCGGCCCGCAACCGGCTACCCCACGTCTGGATCGAGCTCGAGGAGGACCCTACGGCCGAAGCCTTGCTCGAGAAGTTCGGTGTGAAGCCATCGGAGACGCCAGTGACCATCTGGCAGGGCAAGGACGTGCTGAAGAACCCGACAAACGCTGAGTTTGCCCGGGCCATAGGTCTCAAGGTAGACGCTCCCTGGGAACGAACCTACGACCTTGTGGTGGTCGGGGCCGGTCCGGCAGGCCTCGGCGCGTCGGTCTACGGGGCTTCTGAGGGCCTTTCCACCCTCGCCCTCGAGTCGATAGCCTTAGGGGGGCAGGCAGGGACCTCATCGCGGATAGAGAATTATCTGGGCTTTCCCGCGGGTCTCTCGGGCTTCGAGCTCGCCAGCCGCGCTCTGGTCCAGGCTGACAAGTTCGGCGCCCGGACCGCGGTCCCTCAGGAGGCGGTCGGCCTAAGAAGGAAGGACGGCCACTACCGTATCGAGCTCTTAGAGGGC
>JADDPY010000110.1 GCA_016781635.1 Rubrobacter sp. | reverse complement strand
GCAAGGTAACCGCCTCGCTGATTGGCTGGCCCGACATCACGGCTCAGGGCGGCACTGAGGCAGAAGCGGTGAGCGCGCTCCGTCGCGCGTTTACTGCTCAACTCCGCGATGCCAAAGTCATCCCGCTTGACCTTGGGGTAGAGCGACCGTGGCTCCAGACCGCCGGGATATTCAAGGATGACCCCTTTGCTGACGAGCTTGACGCGGTGATTGCCGAGTATCGGCGCGAGCGTGACGCTGCAGATGCTCTTGAAGCAGCACCGGATCACGCGGGGTGATGCTCTACATCCTCGATACCGATCACATCTCGCTCCAGCAGCGCTCCCATCCCGCTGTGCTGCAGCGTCTCGGTGTGCTCGGCGAAGGTGACAGCGTCGCGGTGACGGTGATCACCGTTGAGGAGCAGATCCGCGGGCGGCTGGAGATTATTCGCCGGCATGGAGCGTCGCCCCGCCAGGTCGCGGCATACACCACATTCCAGCAGACCCTACGCTACTTCGCCACCTGGCGGGTGCTCGATTTCACCCAGACCGCCTTTGAGCAGTTCGTGGCACTTCGGCTGCAGCGTATTCGCGTCGGCTCGCAGGATCTCCGCATTGCCGCCATCGCCCTGGCAAACGCTGCCATCCTCGTGACACGGAACACCCGGGACTTTGCCCAGGTTCCTGGTCTGGTGATCGAGGACTGGTCGGCTATGTAAGCCAGCCGCAGATGAAAGTGAACGTATCGCCCTGGTGATACGCCAGAACGAAGCGTGCCTGCAAACCATCAATCTCCAACCGTCCTCGGCCGTGCCCCTCGTCCATCTCGTCCATCCCCTCGAAGCTGAAGCCAATTCGACTCTCGCCCTCAATCCGGCCATCGATGTCGCCCTGCTGCAACCCGACGTGATAGGTACCGCTGATGCGGCTGCCGCTCTGGGCAAGCTCCACGTACGGCTCAACCTCCATCCGCAGATAGTCATCGTCGAAGTCGGGGCTCGACACGATGCGCCACGTGCCGGTCATACTCATTACAGTACCTCCAGACCTCCGTCATTGCTAAGAAAGTAGAACTGCACGCCGCGCGCCAGGGCGGCAAAGCGGACAAGCCAGCGCAGCGGCACCTCGCGATCGTTGCCAAAGACCAGGAACAGTTCGGGCGCGGCGGTCTTCTCTCGCAGCCAGACGTGCTCGGCGATCGTCGCGAACTTGACCGGTGGCAAGCGCTCGCCATCCACCAGGGTGTCGTATTGCGGGTCGCCGACAACTCGCTGATCGGCCGACACAAAGGCACAGCGCTTGCGAATACTTAGGAGCATCCCGGGCGACAGAGCGATGCCGTAATGGTCGCCGAGGACCCGCGCGGCCACGGTTTCAAAGGTCGCCGACGTCAGGGTTCCGGCACGCGCAGCCGACGCAGTGGACGGGCGAGCAGCAATGCTACCAGGATAGTCGTTGAGGGCGTAAAAGACCCAGGTGATGCCCTCCTTGACCGCATGGATGAGGCGTCGCCTGGCGAGCTCCTGCGTGGTCATGTAGACCGTCTGCTGCGAGGTGATGCCAAGCGCGCGAGCGATCTGGCCGTTGGTCGCTCCATCGGGGGCGACCGACCACAGGTAGTCCAGGATGCGCTCTTTGTAGTTCATTGCGCGGCAGCCCCTTCCGACGTTGGTAGTACAATGGCGCATAGCCCCCTTGCCATGCTACCACACCCAGCGCTTGGGGCAGAGGAGGCCACGATCATGACGAATGGCGATGCGCGCATCACGCTGTCGCAGCTCCGCACATGGGCCGGCGAGGCGGTCTTCAAGCGCGGGCAGGACTACGAGCTGCGCGGGCGGGTACGCGAGCTGGCAGCCACTCCCCAGGGCGGGCTCGTCGCCTGGGTTCAGGGAAGCGAGCGCTATGCAACGCGCGTGACCCTGCGCCCTAATCAGCTGGAGTCAGACTGCACCTGTCCCTACGGCGGCACCTGTAAGCACGCCGTCGCCGTGGCCCTGGCCTATCTCAACCGCTCCGAGCAGGCGAAGCCCTTGCCCATCGCCCCGGTGAAAGATCCCCGCCTGGTACTGCTAGAGCGCCAGGCAGCCGTCGCAGCAGAGCTGGCCATGCCTACTGCAGCCCTGGCCGCCCAGCCAGGCGCCGCAGCTGCTCTGGAGCCGACGCTCCAGGCCTTCCTCGCCGCCCACACTCAGGCCGAGCTGGTCGCACTGCTCATCGATCTGGCGCAGCGCTTTCCCAAGGTGCGCGATGTTCTGGCGGTGCGCCAGATGCTGGCGAGCGAAGACACCGACCAGCTCGAGGCCGAGGTGCTGAGGCAAATCATGCAGGCCACCGCAGAGCCGGGCTGGCGCAACCGTTGGGACGGCGACGGGTATGCACCAGACTACGGCCCGGCCTACGACGGACTCAGGCTCCTGCTCGACCAGGGCCACGCCAACGCGGTTGTGCGGCTCGGCGAGCACCTGCTGGAGGCAGGGATCAGCCAGGTGGAGCAGAGCCACGACGACGGCGAAACGGCCATTGCAGTGGCCTCGTGTCTATCGGTTGTCTTCCAGGCGCTGCCGTCCTCGTCGCTTGAACCAGACGAGCAGATCGGCTGGGCCATCGATGCGCTGCTGCGCGATCCCTACGACCTGTGCCACGGCGCGCGGCGGGTTCTGGAGCAGCCATACCCGCTGGCGGCCTGGAGCAAGATCGCCGATGGTCTGCTCAGCCGGCTCGACAGCCTCCCGGTAGCGGCCGGCGATTTCTCGCGCGAGTATCAGCGGCGGCAGGTGACCGACTTCGCGATCCTGGCGCTGGCGAAGGCCGGCCGCGACGAGGAGATCATCCCGCTCTGCGAGCGCGAGGCGGAAGGGGGCAGCGGCTACCAGCGAGTGGTCGAGCGGCTGCTGGCCGCCGGGCGCCGTTCAGAGGCCGAACAGTGGGCGCGCACAGGTATCGCGGCGACGGCGCGCCAGTACCCTGGCATTGCGAGTGCGCTCCGCGAGGTGCTCTGCACCCTGCACGACAAGGCAGGTGACTGGGCGATGGTGGCGGCGCTGCGAGCGGAAGCATTCTTCGATAGCCCATCCCTCGCTGCTTTGCGAGCGCTGGATGTGACCGCGGCGCAGGCGGGGGTCGCCCCGGCGGTACGCGCGGCGTCGCTGCATTACCTGGAGACCGGGCAGCTGCCGCAGCGTGTGGCCCGCAGCGTCGGTGAAACAGGCATCCCAGCCTGGCCGCTCCCAGAGACCGGCATCCCCCCCGTCGAGCCGCGCTACCCGCTCCAGTTCCCGCAGCTAGGCCTGCTGATCGAGCTGGCGATCAGCGAGGGCCGGCCCGCCGAGGTGCTGCGCTGGTACGACCGGCGCGGCACGGTGCGGCACGCCCAGATCAACGCGGATGCGGTCGCCGATGCTGTAGAGCGGCGCTACCCCGAGCGGGCTGCGGCGATCTGGCAAGAACTGGCCGAGACGCGCATCGCGCAGACCAGTCCCGCAGCGTACGCGGAGGCGGCGCTGTGCCTGCGTAAGCTGCGGCGCGTGTGGATGGAGCACGGGAAGGCGGCGGAGTGGCGGTCGTATGTCGAAGGGCTGCGGGCAGCGAACCGGCGCAAGCGCCGCCTGATGGAGACGCTAGATGCACTGCTGCGCGCGGCAGAATGAGGGAACGTGATGGGTGTGCTGCTGGTCCTGCTCGTGGTCTTCGTGATTGTGCTGGTGCTCCTGCTTGGGCTAAGCATCGGCGTCGCCTTCCTGCTCGACTGGTTGCTGCCGACGGTTGGGCTGGAGATGGCGCTGCTGGTGGCAGTGATCGCGGTGGGGCAGGCGATCCTGATCTTCGGGCGTATGATGAACACCCTGCCAGCAAGCCGGGACCCGGAAGGGGAGAGCACGCCGCCGATTGTTATTCTTGATCGGGAGCTTGCTTTACCGCGCCGGCGCCGGAAGCGTACGTAACGTGAGTTCGGGATAAGGGGGACTCCTGCGGTATGCTGTTTGTCGCCAAACACACAGCGTCCCACGAGGAGTCCTCCGTGAGTTTACTCGAGTTGTTTTGCCATGTCGATGACTTTTGCCAAAGCTTTCTCCCGGGTTGGGACCAGCAGTTGCGGGCACACGGTCAACGTATTCGACGTCGGCCGGGACACTTGTCGGCATTGTCAACTTCTTGGTTCGTGCCCAGGGCTGTCCCTACCTATGGCATAATCTCGACATGAAAACGAACATCACGGCTCCATCCTACAAAGGTTTTCGCTTCCCGCAGGAAATTATCGCCTACGCGGTGTGGCTCTATCATCGTTTCTCCCTCAGCTTTCGTGATGTCGAAGAACTCTTGTTCACTCGCGGCGTGGGTGTGACCTACGAGACGATCCGACAATGGTGCCGGAAATTCACCATCCGAACGCAATCCGCAGCGGGGA
>JADDPY010000226.1 GCA_016781635.1 Rubrobacter sp. | reverse complement strand
ACATATAGCTGCCGAACAAGGCGCTGGAGCTGACCGCGTGCCGCGTAGTGGAACGTGGCCGTTTTTCGTGGTTGTACACGTTTTGCGGTTGTTCCGTTAGTCGGTGGCGGCAGCTTAGCTTGAGCGTTGGCCGGCTCGCTCATCTACACGTATTTGTTGTAACCTTTGGTATCACATTGACGGGTGAGATCGACAACGAAGGACTCTCCTCAGCTGCCCGTCAGCGTTGCTATTTTCGACACGCTATGCGTATCCAGCCGATTTAAGGAGGCCGCGTCATTCGCTCTTTGTTGATCGTGTACCATATCATAGGGTTCTGGAGTGCCGAATTGAAGGAGGCCGTTAGCAATGAGTTCTGAACTGCGACTCCTGGTGTGGGGAGGGATCATCTTTGCCACAGTTGCTTTCGTCTATTTTGTTTTTCGTTCGCTGACTGACCCTGCTGTACTGCCACGACGGCTCCCGACTGCGGGCACAGCTCTCGGCCTAGTTGCGGTGCTCGTTCAAGTCCTGATTCGACCAAAACACGAACGCGCGGCCACGATATTGCTCGCCACGGGAGGGCTTTTGATGATCGTCTCCCTCATCGCATCAATCGCGAGCGAAATCATGACCGGATAATTGGTGACTAAGCATTACAATGCGGCCAAAGGACAGCCGGCCAACATGGCGCTGCACCTGACGCCTGTGAACGTGGCCAAAATGCACGACTACAATCACTCATTTCGCCTGGCTAAGGCCGTATTGGCCTCGTTGGGCGCAGGTGAGCTAGAGCGTTCGCTGG
>JADDPY010000347.1 GCA_016781635.1 Rubrobacter sp. | reverse complement strand
TAAGTAATTGCATGGCCGAGGGGGTCCGGGACGGCATCCTACCGTCCCGGACCCCCTCGCTTCGTTGTGAACACGCCTTGCGCTGCACTCTCGGCGGGCACTCGGAACGTCCTCGTCTTGCTCCGGGTGTAGTTAAGTAACTATCTCAGAACTCCCGCTGTCGGGTATCATCGGCGACGTTCCCCAAAGAGGAGGCATGCGCGGATGGCCGAACGCGGTGCGACAACGACCGAAGGAAAGCCCCTCCCGACGATCTGGCGCGTGCCGGACGAGTTGTGGGAAAGGGTCGAGCCGATCCTCTCCGAGTACGACCCGCCCAAGAAGATCGGGCGTCCTCGCGTGGACCGGCGGGCCGTCCTCGACGCCGTCGTCTTCAGGCTTCGCACCGGCTGCCAGTGGAACCGGCTGCCGAAGGAGTTCCCCGACGACTCCTCGGTGCACCGCGCATTCCAGCGGTGGGTCGGGCTTGGGGTCTTGGACCGGATCTGGGCCGCCCTGGTCGAGGAGTGCGAGGAGTTGGGCGGGGTCGAGTGGGAGTGGCAGGCGGCGGACGGGGCGATGGGCAAGGCGCGTTTTGGGGGGGACCTTACGGACCCCAACCCCACCGATCGGGCAAAGAAGGGCGTGAAGCGCAGCGTCTTGGTGGAGGCCGACGGGGGACCGCTCGCCATGGTGATGTGACAAGAAGCCCACCGAGGAGGCGCCGCAGCACCTGTGCCTGGACAAGGGTTACGACAACGAGGGGAGCAGGAAGATCGTGCGGGAGTGGGGCTATGTCACCCATATCCGGCGCATCGGCGAGGAGAAGCTCGACGAGGCGCGCCACAAGCGTCATCCGGCGAGGCGCTGGGTGGTGGAGA
>JADDPY010000099.1:2155-4313 GCA_016781635.1 Rubrobacter sp. | reverse complement strand
TAAGCGATAGGCCGGACAACCGTCAAACGATGCTATGCCCTCGGGCCGAGTGACGACAGTATGATCTTCTCGAGGTGTCTCAATCCGCCAGCTACTTGGTGCCAAATCTACTACAGTCACAGTACGGCTGGAAATGTGCCCTTTGCCGGCCTCCTTCGTATCGCTGACGCATCTTCGATATACACATGAAACTGCCCAGGTTCCAGCCCACACAGTCATAGACAACAGCGTGTCTGCTGGCTTCAAGCCCTATGCCGTGGATCGTTTGCTTTTCGATCCTCACCCGCACATCGATCGACAAGCATTAGGACGGCGGCTGCTCGGTAACGTCGTCATTTTTACCCATTGAATCCTTCATGCTCTGAGCTCCTTCACTCAGTAGCCGCTCATAGGCAGCCCCAGGCACTCGCACAATCCGGCCAATCTTAATAGCTTCGAGTCTGCCCTTCGTAATCCAGTTGTAGACCGCCTGCGGCGTTACCTTCAATTCTTGCGCAATCTCATCCGGCGTATAAAACTTGTCAGTCATTCGTCGCGCTCCTCTGTGGCGTCAAATATAGCATGTGTACCATATTGAGGTCAATTATCCCTATTGGCCACATTAAACCAATTTCCCCTATTGACTAAACTTGATCAAATTGGTACACTGAGTCCACCAAGCCAAGATGGATCGTTAGAGTCAACTAGTACTGACGAACCAACACTCAAAGGGAGTAGACGCCATGAACACCATCATCGTAGTCCCGCGTCAAGCCAACCAGTCGACCGAAGCCGCCGCCCGCATCCAGTCGGTTGATTACTTCATTGCCGGCGACACCCTCGTCATCGCCAGCGCCTCAACCATCGGTCGCCTGTACGTCGTTACCGCCAGCGAGTGCTCATGCGAGGCCGGACGGCAGGAACTGCCCTGCTGGCATGCTGCTGCCCGCCTCCACCTGTTCTCTCGCAGAGATCCGATCCCTACAGGAACGTCAAATACCGAAGACTAATTGCTGCTGCATACCAGCGATAGTATGTGCTAGGAACAACACCCATGCACCGTCCCACCACACCCTGCACATTCATGATCAATCCCCGCACACCGTTCACCTGCGACGGACGTGTCGGCGGAAATGCGCACCTTCGGCCAGCGCATCCATCCGACCTGCGTGCCCTGGTCGACCACGTTCTCGGGGCACATGTCGTCGCCATCCCTAGCTGGACGGTTGGGCCCACGACATGACCACTCACGTCGCCAATCCAGTCCAACGATCTGAACTCCTTGCGTGGTACCGAGACACCTTCATCCCCGACCCCGCCCGGGGCTTTGCATTGATGAATCCGCCCACGGCGCGAGATAAGTATGTGCGGTCATCGAAAGCGCTCAAGGATCGGCTGATAGGGGGGGCCATCGACGGGGTGACAACGCGCCGTCGCTCTGCTAGCGCCCCCGTGCCTCAGTCGCTGGCGGTCATTCCGGCGCATCGCGACGGCTGGGCCAACGCCGCCCTTGTCGACGTCGACAAGGGCGGCGTTGCCGCGGTGCAGCGTGCGCTCGACGTCTGCGCCGAGCATGGCCTGTGGGCCTTTGCCCAGCTCGGTCGGAGCGTCAAGCCCAACGGCGAGGAGCATGATGGCGGGCATGTGTACATTCCCGTAGCTGGACGGCAGCCCAGCATCGTGCTCCGCAGCCTGGCACTCCGCATTCAGGCCGCAGCAGGCGCGCAGGGCGAGGCCTTTCCTAACGGCAACACGGATCTGCGGTTGCCGCTCATGCTCCATCTGCGCGCGCCGGGTGGAGCAACCCGCTTCCCGCTGCTGCTGCAATCCGGCGATCAGATCGATGCATACGACCCGTGGTCCGCCTTGGCAAGGTTACGTAGCTTGTGGCAGTGGAACAGTGTCGAGGAGCTCACGACGGCGCTGGATACCTTGCCCCCGCTTAACCGCACGCAGCCGGCAAAGCGCCACAAGTCAAAGGTTAACCCGCGGAACGCCGCAAGCGTGATTGGCTGGTATAAAAGCAACTATGACCTGCGCGAGTTGCTCCGCGACCGCGGAGTTCGCAATGCCGACCGGGCACGCGTGGTGCACTGCCCCTGGCATGATGACCGGTCGCCCAGCCTTGTGATCTTCGACCATCCTGACGGACACCAGGTCTGCCGCTGCTTCAGCGCCC
>JADDPY010000099.1:0-2093 GCA_016781635.1 Rubrobacter sp. | reverse complement strand
ATGAGTATCGCAGAGGCGGTCAAGCAGCTCGCCGAAGCGCATAACCTGGGCGCGCGTCGAACCCTGAAAGTCGAGCGGACAGCCGCGGCGGATCAGCCGGCCGGTTATACGCTTGGCGAGCACCAGGCGCTCATCGCAGCCAAACGCCGGCTGCTCGTCGCCGAACTGTCTGCCGCTGCCCGGCTCCGCGGCGAGGTTACTGTCTTTGCGGCGACGCCCGGACTCGGCAAGACGCACGTCGCAGCTGAAGTCGCGAACCAGCTTCACCAGCAGCAGGTGAACGTTGCGGTCGTCGTCCCGTCGCACGATCTCGCCAAACGCGAATGGGCCGTGCGACTTACAAACGCGTTTGTCTGGCAGTCACGCCAGACGCTCTGTACCTGTTACGCCCCGGGCTATCTTGCCGCGGTAACGCAGCTGGGCTACGCGCTGCCGGAGTGCCGAGCAGATTGCCCGTATCTGCAACAGTATGCTGAGCGCGAGGGGTGTATCACCATCTACCAGCACCATCACCTGCACTTAAATCATGGAAAGATTCTGAAGGATGCCGAGGTCATCATCATCGACGAAAGCCCGCTTCCGGCCCTGCTCGAGGAGGAGACACACAACCAGGACGAACTACGCCGGCTCATGAAGCGTCGAGGGACCGATGGGCAACCGGATCCGGCTGTCCCGCTGATTCGCGCGCTGCACGCCGTCGGGCGCAAGCACCAGAAGTGCCGGCCGAGTCTGCGCGGGCCAGAACTCTTAGCGGCCATTACGGCTGAATTACCGGTGTCATTTGACGAAGCAATCAAAGCCGCCGACACATCGTTGCTGGCACGAGAACACGTTCCTGCCGACGGCACGACCGCGCCCGAGCAGCTCCCACCACTCTTCCTGGGACGGCTGCTAGCCGCTTTGCAGCACGATGCTCGGCCAGACACACCGAATACGTTGCTCGCGTGGGATGGCGTGGCCTGGAGCTGGTTCAAGCGGCATACGCTGCTCGAAGGTCGCATCGGCGGAGATACCGCGCCGGCCGTACTCGTGCTCGACGGGAGTGCCAACAGCGCGATCGCGGAGCGGCTGTATGCCCCGTGGCCGGTCGAGGTGGTTGCGATCGACGCGCCGCTCTCGCCGCTCGTGACGGTCGTACAGTGCAAGGTGACGGCAAGCACCCGCCACATCGTGCGGGACACGAAGACCCTTGACAGTGTCACGCGCGCGGTGATGGCGGTGTGTAACCATCTCAATATCCTCATCGACGGCGGCGTCTCCTATCTCAAGGCCGAGCAGCAGCTGGCGGAACGACTCGGCGGCACCTGGCTCCACTACGGCGGGCAGCGCGGCAATAACGCGCTGAAAGACGCGCGTGCGCTCGCGATCATCGCCAGTCCGACAACGCCGCGCGACGCCATCGAGCGGAAAGCGCTCGCCCTGTGGTCGGCGGATCCGGCCCCAATTATCTGCGACTGGGTACGCGTCGGGCGGGGCGACTATCGCGCCGTTGATGCCCGCCTCGAAGTGATGAATCGCCTGCATGGGCTCGAGGAGTTGCGCCAGGCCGCGCACCGCTGCCGGCCGATTTCCAGCACTGCGCCGACGACGCTGCTGATCTTCAGTCCCTGGGACATCTCTGCGATCGGCTTCATACCGTCGCTGAAGATCACCGATGTGCCCCACGGCAACAGCACCAATAGCGCGCAGGCCGCGGCCCGGTACGCCGCGCGAAGAGCCGCAGCCACGACCAGGGAGTCTGAACATGCGCATCACTTCGATGATTTTCAATCCCCTTTAATTAACAATGCATCAATACCCACAATTGAAAACACCCAAAGTGATCCACAACCACGACATAGCCCCCCTATCAGCCGATCATCGAATGAGCGTTTTGGAAAATCTAGAAGTGATGCACGAGGATCGTTCATTGCGGTCGACGATCCTTGGGTTAAGCTTCAATCCTATCTTGCTGAGCGCGAACGTAGGGCTGGCAACTTTGAACGTGCGGCATTTTATCAAGGGCATGTTGATCGAGCACGAGGTGTAGCCCGACCGGTTTTAACCGAGGAGTCCGAAAGGGATTGTGTCCACGGACATCCCGCTCAACAAAG
>JADDPY010000338.1:147-756 GCA_016781635.1 Rubrobacter sp. | reverse complement strand
AATGCTGGTAATCGCTGGCGTGCCTGCTGTATCGCCTCTCGCCGCTTTTCGTGCCATGCCTCGATCTGCTCTGGTGTAAAGTCTGGGAATTGCTCGTCAGGTCTTCTTTCGTCCGGATCCCACTCAGCTGCTCCTATTGTAGTTCCAGCCCACAACCAGTTAAGCCGGCGTAGTTTGGCATCATAAGCCTCGTTGGCTCGCTGGTAGAAAACACTGTAGAAATTACTACCTGCTACGTTCAACGCGGCCGCGTACACTTCTATCCTTGACTTATTGAGTGGAATCACGTCGATTTCAAGTACAAGCGTGTCGCCTTGTGTCACCTCATAGCGACGTCGATTATTCCCGTACTTGTGCATGACGAGCGTCATATCAGGAGCATGGCGTGTAACTTGTTCCCTGAACCAATCATCGAAGGAGTCGGCATCTGTTGGGAGTGCAAAAGATGGATACTGCATCGCTACACCAGTTCGGCTAACACCTGGCGTAATTCCGCTGCTGCCCTGGTGTACTGCGCGCCGCCGCTGGTGGTAATGCCCCACACATCGCGCAATATGTCCTTTTGTGACGTACCGGCCCGCACAAGCTCGCGTACGCGCTCTGAGCGTG
>JADDPY010000400.1 GCA_016781635.1 Rubrobacter sp. | reverse complement strand
TGACTCAATTATAGCATTGGCACATTGGACGAATGATCGAGAGTGCCCTCGAACGCCTGAACTCAGGCGCGCTCCGTGAGGCGAGTACTACCCATTCCAAGCAAGATTCGTACGAAACCTGCACGAATTTTCGCCACGTTCTCAAGCGTCGCCTGCAGTGATTTGTTGGACGGCGTTTATACTCCTTAGCCTGAATACGGATGCAGAGAGCAAGCTTATTAAGTGCTGAGCCATTGTGTTCGTCACCACAAGGTAGTCGTCACTTCCTGCACACAGAAACTGTTCGCTGCTCATAATTCAGGGCGTAGAGGTTTACCACCAGCGCCACCATGAGCGCACGCCATGCCAGATGAAGCGCGGATCGTGCAAGTCTCCGTGAACTCGAATACGCCGCTGGAGACCTCGCCCATGTAGGTGGACACCACAGTCTGCACAACGAGGTGCTGTCAGAGTGAGATATGGACGTGTTGAGGGAGAAGCTTGCGCTTGTAGCTCAGTAATTGAAACACCGCGAATGTCACCATGCGGATGCAGGAGGTCAACGATAACATGTATATGTTGGCACCGGTGTTCCACCACAACCCTCCATTAACTCTTCAAGACGAGCAGATCAACATTCTACAGCATTGCCTACGATTTTAGATCGCCGTCCAACGGCCAAGTTCACCGGCGCTCCACCGAGCCTAGCACGTACTCTGCTACGTGTGGATCGTACGAAATCTGCATAAAAAAAGCCACGTTCTAAAGCGTCCGGTGCAACGCCTTGTT
>JADDPY010000438.1 GCA_016781635.1 Rubrobacter sp. | reverse complement strand
GACGTCCAGGGTTTCATCCGGCGCATAAAGGGCGAGCACGACTCCTCGATCCTGTTGTGCACACACGACATGGACGAGGCCGAGGAGCTCTGCGACCGCATCGGCATCATGGTGGACGGCAGAGTAGTCGCCCTCGACGAACCCGAGGCGCTCAAGCGCCGCTATGCCGCCACGGCAGGGGGGCCTCTGCCCACCCTGGAAGAGACGTTTATGACCGCGACCGGGCTCTCCGTCGAGGAGGCTTCGGCCGAGAAGGAGTAAGAAGATGGATGTTGGGAGACCACCCAAACCTTTGTGGCTCTCGGAGCTCGTCGCCGTCTGGGGCTACGTGCAGAGAAACTACTTTCTGACCAAGCGTTACCTTATGTGGGAGATCGTCTGGCTCGTCTACGTGACGATCAATGCAAAGAGCGGCAACAACGCTCTCGTTCCGGGCGGTCCTGCCTAGGGACGGGGAGGCGAGGGTGGAGGTGGTGGCGTAGCCCGCAGGAGGTAAGGAGGAGAGGAGTGCCCGACACACCCGTCGGCGGGAACGACCCGTATCGGGACCTGCTACGTAAGGACAGCCCGGAGCTCCGGGCCGCGCTCCGGGCTGAGCCCGACCCGGAGACCGGCCGTGCCCTGGCTATCCGGGCCGAGCTCAAGCGAAGGCACCGCGCCGGGGCGAGATTTGTATGGTTTGAGGGCGACGTCCGGATAAGGTACAGGCCAGGAGACAAGGAGCGGGAGGGAGAAAGCGGGAGACGCCCGAACTAGTCGTCCGCGCCGCGCTCTCTAACTAACTATCTCAAAAGGGATAGACGATGCTGACTGAAGGGAGCCGGAGCTAGGAGCCCGGCTCCCTTCAGTCAGCTTCGGACTCAGGGTCCGTGGTGTGCAAGCTAGCAGCAGCTAATTACTTTCCTCCCAAAGAATCCGCTAGTACCGCTCGTCAAGTGTAGTGGTGACCCGTCGGGATTTTCGCCGAACTCATTTACGACTACGTCCGAGATGGAGCCTTAGCTCCAATTTTAGCCTTTACTAATA
>JADDPY010000247.1 GCA_016781635.1 Rubrobacter sp. | reverse complement strand
CGGTAAGCCTTGGCGCTTCAGAACCTCAACAATGGCATCAGCGTCGCCCCGATGGTCATAGGGACCGGCGACAATGTAGGGGCGCCTGACTGGCGCGGGCGTTCCATCGCCCTGCCATACAAAGGGCTCGGGGATGAAACCACGTACTTGTTGTTCAAGGGTACCCTTTGCCTCAGACTCACGCCGGTCAATCTCGTCACCGTATGCTATGCCGCCTCCTGTGCTCAAATACAGCTGGAACTGCTCGATCTCATCCGTAAATAATGGTGCAGCTTGGACATGCACCTCGTACCGAGGGCACTCTCGCCCCTCGGCAACGTGATTTTCATAGGCCAGTTGAAGGATCGTCTTTTGAAGCTCAGATAAACCACGGCTCATAAAAACTCAACTCTCCGTCGTGCTATACTCGCGGTGTCGGCTCGTCAGAGCGGGCAACCGCCCGGCTTCGCATCAGGTTCCTAGGCCGCGACTGCGAAGCCGGGTACATATTGCCCCTTGTCTGATTCCTCTAGCGTCAGCAAGTCACCAGGCTGTACACCCAGCGCTACACACACACGCGCGAGCACATCACGGTCAATGCGCTGCATGCGACCATGCCACAAGTCGCGAGCTGTGTCATAGGCAAGCTGGGCCCGTTCAGCAAGGGCTGTGATCGTGGTGATGCCACGCTCCATCGCAATTTCTCTTACCCGAAGTTGAATCATGGACATCCCTTTACTCATGCCAAGTATAGAGATTATACGCTGAATTGTCAATACGTATGTATTGAGGTATTAACAAGGAGCTAGTCATGCTTTATACTTATATACATAGGTAGTGAATGACTACCAAACAAAAAGCCCCGCCGGTGCGAGCACACCGACAGGGCAACGCTCACAAGGGAGTACGCCCAATGAGCAACGCCATTGTAGCAGCATCCATCAACCGCACAACCGTCGGCCACGCGCTGCGCATCATGCGCCGCGAGTAT
>JADDPY010000368.1 GCA_016781635.1 Rubrobacter sp. | reverse complement strand
TGGCATGATTCAGACACATCCCCTGATCGGTCAAATTGTTCGATATAAGTAGTGGGGGACGAATTGTCGCATGCGGTTTGATTCTCAGGCTCGATTAATTCTGACTCGTCAACTTGCTCGGTCAGGGAATCAGCACCGATAGCTTCGGCAAACTCTGCCTCATTCCCTGACTCGTCATCTTGCTTGATCGGGAGTTTGACTAGGCGCTCGGTAGACTCAGATGGCATAACCCCACAATGGGCGCATACGATCGTCTTACGCTCTACAAATTCCTCTGAGCCGCATGCACATATTTGATACCGCTTGCCGCCCCAATTCTTGGGAGCATCCGGCTTGATGTGGAATGGGCGCTCAATGGTTGGTGTTGGCTCAAGGTAGAGTTCAGTCTTGATGGCATCGCCGCAGCTGCCTCGATGCCGGCGAATATCCCGCTTGACTACCCCATAGCGCTCAAACCGCTTGATATGTCGCCCTACAACGCCCGATGATTGCCCAGACTCTTCGGCAATCTTCCAAATGCGTGTGAGGACTGGTGCGGGTTGTTCCTGTGATGCCTGTTGACGTTGGGATTTGAGTTCTTTGGTCATGAAGTAGAGTGTCAACCGTTCACCCGCTGGCAGTTCCGGATTACCAATCGTCGCCTCAATCTCTTGGATGTAGGCTTGCAGACGCTCGATCTCGCGTTGCAGTCGCTGTGCTTCGCTGGATTGAAGTAGAGCAGCGTTCGCATTCGTCTCGTCGCACCAGTGGATAGCCTGCTGTATTTCGTCCCATGTCCACCCGCTCACAATCGCGTCATCCAGCCCCATCTTCTTGTCAGCATGGGGAAACCGAACAATACCGACGATGGCGCCGCGGGCCATGAGTGCCTTTGCCTGCTCATCAAACGCCATCTTGACATGGGGGTTTGTTTCGTAGTCTGAGTCAGGAATAAGCAGGACGCGCCGGCCGCGGAGTGGAATCTT
>JADDPY010000052.1 GCA_016781635.1 Rubrobacter sp. | reverse complement strand
TCGACCACGCGCATACCAGACGCCGATGCAGCGGCACAGCTGATCGAACGGTTAGGGCTGCAGCCCATAATAGCAGCGGGTGCTGCTTATGTAAAAGCATGAAAACCACCCACATTCACGCTCGCTGAAAGCGGTTAGCTCCTGTGCTTTGTTGTGCGGCTTGTATAAACACAAAGTTACGTTTGGACTAGCCCTGCTATACTAAACATAGCAGGGCTAGTTATTCATTTGTGGAGCACGCCTATTACTGTTCTCAAGTTACAGCAAAGCCATTGTCGGCAATTAAGGTATCACCGTAATTGGGAAATTGATGAAGCCGTCATACGGCGCGTTAAACCAGGTGACACCCTCTTGAACAAATGCGAAGTCTAACCGATACTGTCCCGGCGTCGTAGGTGCGCGGAGCACGAACTCAAAAACCTTAGTCTGTTCAGGTGCAACGCTGCCCGCCGACATAATACGAGCACCACTTTCCCAAGTAGCGGGGTCGTAAAATGGGCTGGTCTTGTCACGCGGCGCAGGCGCTATCTTGGTGTTACTGTCCCAGGTTGCACTTCCCGTATTCAGCACATGAACTTGGACCCGCTGGGTTGATCCGGCCGTCATTGTACTTTGGAAACTCTGATTGACGTACTGCGCCTCGTAGGGCTTGCCCGAGGGTGTGACATTAATGGTGAAATTGATGAAGCCGTCATACGGCGCGGTAAACCAGGTGACGCCCTCTTGAACAAACGCGAAGTCTAACCGATACTGTCCCGGCGTCGTAGGCGCGCGGAGCACGAATTCAAAAACCTTAGTCTGTCCAGGTGCAACGCTGCCCGCCGACGTAATGCGCGCACCACTTTCCCAAGTAGTGGGGTCGTAAAATGGGCTGGTCCCGCCGACGTAATGCGCGCACCACTTTCCCAAGTAGTGGGGTCGTAAAATGGGCTGGTC
>JADDPY010000280.1 GCA_016781635.1 Rubrobacter sp. | reverse complement strand
CGACACCGCCGGCGACGACGAGGAGGCGCTCAAGGACAACGCCGCCATACACCTCAAGGGGACCGGCTTTCCCTGGCAGGAGGAGGCCAACGTGTACATGGCAGGCCACCGCCTGGGCTACCCGAACGAGCCGAGCTTCCTGGCGTTCTGGGACCTCGAGGCCCTGGAGAACGGCGACGAGGTCTTCGTCGAGGACGCCGACGGCAAGAAGTACACCTACAGGGTCTTCAAGGAGTTCGTGGTGAACCCCACCGACCTGTACGTGACGGAGCCCGTGCCGGGGAAGAACGTGCTCACGTTGCAGACCTGCACGCTCCCCGACTACTCCCAGAGGCTCATCGTCCAGGCCGAGCTCGTGGACCAGGAAGCCTAAGGGAATGGCGCCCTTGAACCGCGGGCTTCGTTCGCCGAGGTCAAGACGGGCTCTTCGGGCCTCCGCGCCAGGACGGCCGCGGCCCCGTAGCCGGCGCGTCGGGCGACGTGTTTAAGAGCCTCAAGGTGTCGGTGGCGCTGGTCTCACTCGCCCTCCTCGGGCTGGCCGCGCTGCCCGCCTACCCGCGGACGGAAACGGCTTCGGTGAAGCTGCTCCCGGCGAAGGTCGAGAGCGCTTCCACGCTCCTCGGGGAGAACCTCTCCGGCGGCGGGGAGATCGCGGGCCGGTCGCGCAAGGCCTCCTCGGGAGGGGCCGGAGGGTCCTCGGGGGAGTTGAGCCTCTCCGTCCCGCGTCTGGGTTTGGAGAACGTGCCCGTGCCCACGGGGGACAGCCAGGAGGACCTGGACAGGGAGGGCGTCATCCGCATGAAGGAGACCGGGAGGCCCTCCGAGGAGGGCTCGAACACCACCATCGTCGGGCACCGCCTGGGCTTCATGCGCACGAAGATACCCTACGTCTTCTACGAGCTCGACAAGCTGAAGCCGGGAGACGAGGTCTTCCTGGAGGACGAGCGGGGCAAGCGCTACGCCTTCCGCGTCTACGACCTCCTCACCGTCCGCCCGGAGGACTACTGG
>JADDPY010000376.1 GCA_016781635.1 Rubrobacter sp. | reverse complement strand
GGCGCTCTTCGGGCCGCTCGCCCTCTTCGTGGCCGGGCACGAGGCCTTCCGCTGGGTCTACTACGGCGAGCTTCTGCCGAACACCTACACGCTCAAGGTCAGCGGTATGCCCCTCGTCGAGAGGATAAAAAACGGGGCGAGCTTCGTCGTGCCGTTCCTGGAAGAGGTATGGGTTCTCCTGGCCCTGGTGGGGGCGGCGCTCCTACTCGACCGCCGGAGAGGCACGCTGTTTCTGGTGGGCGTCTTCGCCGTGACGCTGCTCTACCAGATCTGGACCGGCGGGGACGCCTGGGACCTCTGGCGCATCTTCTCCCCCGCCATGCCCCTCATGCTGATGCTGGCCGCGTGGGTAGTCTTAAACACCGTCACCACTATCTTCGAGACGGCGGCATTCCAGAGCTACTCCGGCCGCAACACCGCTCTCCGGTCCCTCCCCGGCCTCGTCTCGGTGCTGGCGGTCCTCGCGGTGCTCAGCGTCGTGAACCTCCGATACATGCCGGAGATCACGATGCAGCGCCAGTCCCTGGAGGAAGAGTTGAACGAGAAGAGGATGAGCGTCGCCCTGGCGCTCGAAGAGTTCACCACCCCCGACGCCACCGTGGGCCTGTTCGGTGTGGGCACGATCCCTTACTACACGGGGCGTCCCGGGATCGACTTCCTGGGGAAGATGGACCCCCGCATCGCCCACCTGCCCCCCGACCTCGCCCACCCCCGCCCGGGGCACAGCAAGTACGACCTCGAATACTCCATCAAGGAGCTCAAGCCAACCCACGTGCAGAGCTTCGAGTGGTACGACGCGTCCGTGCTGGATTGGGCCCAGGACGAGTACGTCGGGGTGAAATACAAGGGCGCCCACCTGAACCTCCTCAAAGGCTCCGACGAGGTACGCTGGGATAAACTCGACGCCGCCGTAGACGCGGGCGAAGCCTCTTTCACGACACCCAGGTAGCGCGTGCCCTGCCCAGATCGCGGGGTCAGAACGGCG
>JADDPY010000274.1 GCA_016781635.1 Rubrobacter sp. | reverse complement strand
ATCCGCCTGATGGTGAGGAGGTTAGCCCGTGCCTGAGACTTTCCAAACAGTTTCTCCACGCACTAGGGTGGATAAGCCCTCGTGCGGAAGTCCAACAGGTAGTAGAAGGGAGGGGGAGCCACCACGCGCCACCCCCGCACCCTTCTGCTCCGCAGGGCGTTCGGAGGGTAGCTCCCCTAGCCGGGCCGGATCTCCTCCACGGGGTTGCCGCCTTCCTTCCACGCCTTGATGCCGCCATCGAGGTGGGCGACGCTCCCGTAGCCCATCCTCTGCAGGGTGTCGGCGGCCAGCGCAGAGCGGCCCCCGGAAGCGCAGTAGAGGATGGTCCGCCGCGAGGGATCGAACTCCTCCCTATGGTACGGGCTCGTGGGGTCAGCCCAGAACTCGAGAACGCCCCTCGGGGCTCGCACCGCATCGGGTATGGCGCCACCCTGGAGTCGCTCGTCGTCCTCGCGGATGTCTACGAGGGTGGCGCCTCCCTCGAGTTCGGCGGCCACCTGTTCGGGGGTGAGGTTCTCGACGCGCCCCTTTGCCTCCGTGACCATCTCCGCGGCCGTCTTCTGTTGGGCATTCGACAAGAGGGAACCTCCTTCCCGGCCCGCCTAGAGGACCGGCGGGCCATAGCTTTCCACCGTAAGTACGGTGCCACGCGGCGAAGTCCTGCGCATCCCCCCAAACGGCGTATCTTTGCGGTTACTTGGTCGTTGCCAGGTGTGACGAACTTCTCAGAACCCCCTACGCCTGAAGTTCGCGGAACGCGCCTTCTAGAAACTGTTTTGCAAACCGGTGTCGCAAAAAGTTTTCGAGGGCCACTTTTTTCCAACGGGTCGAGCCCACCGCCGTCCGACGATCACGCCGACGATATTTTTCCGGCCGTCTTGCGGCTGGGAGAACGGAAGGGAGCTGTATCCTTCAGGCAAGCCTTCCTACAAGCGAGAACGGGGAGCGCAGTGGCGAAAAAGGGCAACGGCGAGGGGTCGGTTCACCAGCTGC
>JADDPY010000245.1 GCA_016781635.1 Rubrobacter sp. | reverse complement strand
GCGCTCCCGTCTGAGGAGATCCGCATGGACATCGAGCACAACAAGAAAATCGTTCGGCGCCTCCTCGACGAGGTCGTGGGCCAAGGCGACATGGCCCTCATCGACGAGCTCGACCCCTACTGCGAGGCGCGCACCTGCACTAGCGCGCCGCACTCGCCGAGCCACGCCGCGTGCTGACGGCTCGAGCGGGCGAGTGGGCGACCACGGCAGACGAGGGAGTCGTAGAATGGTGGCCGGTGGCGGCACCCGCGAGCGAACGTGAGTTGGCCGAGACCTTCGCTGAGATCTCCCAAGTCCTTTTGGGCGAGCCCGACGTGCAGCACACGCTCGAGAAGATGTGCGAGCTGTTGGTGCTTACTGTGGAGGGCTGTGACCACGCCGTGGTGACGGTGGTCCGAGATCACCACCTTTCGTCACCGGCTTCCAGCGACGACGTCGGCCCAGCAGTCGACGCGATCCAGTTCGAGGTAGGCGACGGCCCGTGCGTCGAGGCCATTCGGGAGCAACAGACGGTGATCACCGACGACTTGGCCACGGAGACGCGTTGGCCCTGGTTCTCGCGCCGTGCCGTCGAAACGACCGGCGTCCGTAGCATGCTGGCGTTCCGGATGTTCCTCGACGCCGACACGTTGGGTTCGCTCAACCTCTATTCCAAGGAACCCAGCTCGTTCAACCACGAGTCCCTGGCGGTGGGGACGATCTTTGCCGCCCATGCCTCGGTCGCGCTGCGGGCTGCACAGGCCAAGGAGGATGTGACGCGTCTGCGGGAGGTGATCGCGGCTCGCGAGCTGATCGGCCAGGCCAAGGGGATCCTCATGGGCCGCCAGGGAATCTCCTCGCAAGCGGCACTGGACATCCTATGCCGGGGCGCGGAGCGCCTGAAGATGGAGCTGCGAGATATGGCTCGTCGAATCGTCGAAGGCGAGGAGGAAAAGGGCCTGGGGCGCTGAGCTGACCGGCGGTTGTCTGCCGTGTGCGGGGACGGCGGTGGCCTTTGGGGAGCCGCAAGCACAT
>JADDPY010000690.1 GCA_016781635.1 Rubrobacter sp. | reverse complement strand
GGAGCCTACTACCTGACCGTCCGCGGACAGCACCCAGTGGCTAAGCTCGTCCGCCAGCGGGTGGATCTGCAGCCAGTGCCAGATGGAGGCGTGCCAGTCGGTACGGGAGGCGTCAGGGCGATCGGGGATCGCGGCCATACGCAGCTTCGGCATCCCGTCGTAAAGGTCATCGCTCTCGAACGGCCGGGTTAATACCTTCACCAATGCTCAGTCCTCCTCGTTCTTCCTAAGGTGGCCCCATAAGAGGTAGAGCGGGCGCAGATAGGGGTAGTCGTAAGCGCCGATATAGCGTACCGTCCTATCCGCGAAGCGTTGCTTGAAGCGGTATACGCCCCATAATCCTTCCGTACCTTCGCGCTCGTCTCCGCCCGCAGCTGCCTGCTCTGGTATACCCCACAGATCGTACCGGGTACAGCCCTTCTCGATACACCACTCGATCGCTTTCCACTGCAACAGGTCGTTCGGCTTCTCGCGCTTGTGCTGGTTGCTGGACGCGGCGTACATGTAGATCTCCTCGTCTCCGTACGCGAATGCCATAACACCTGCCACGACGTGTCCGTTCAACTCCGCCAGGAACAGTTCTGCCTGCCCCCTCGTCTGGAACTCCCTGAGGGCGTTGCGGTAGTATGCGAGCGAGCGCACGGGAAACCCTGCTCGTTCACCTGTCTCCGTCATCGGTTCGTGAAAGCGCTCGATATCCGCGTCGCCTAAAGCCGGCCTCACACACACGCCACGCTTCTGTGCCGTGCCTATCTTGTAGCGCGGCTTGTTTGGCATCCTCGCCCATACGGCTTCGGCACCGCCGCTGCCTTCGCCTGGCAGCCGCCTGGGCGCATCTAGCCAGGGCGACCAAGGCAGGACCCAGCCAGCAGAACTCCCACACGACCCCGACTGCGTACATGTCCACCCCAGCCTACTCTGCTGCAACAAAACCCTGGACCAGACCAAGATGTTCTTCCACGAAGAAGTTCTCCTACATGTAGCG
>JADDPY010000482.1:11766-17241 GCA_016781635.1 Rubrobacter sp. | reverse complement strand
CGCGTGCGAGGCGACCCTCGTCCACGGCGGTCGAGCCACCCAGGTCTGGGACGCCACCGTCACCGACGAGGACTCCGACAAAAAGCTCGCCCTGTTCCGTTGCACCCAGATTATCCTCTACCCTCGTTAGAGTCGCGCGGGCTCAACCCTTCGCGCGGCCGGGCCCTACCCCGGTTACGAGCGCGACGGCGAGGAGCACGATCCCGAGCCCGAGCACCGTCCCGAGCCCGAAGGGTTCGCCGAGCAGAACGACCCCGAAAAGCACCCCGAAACCCGGCGAGAGAAACGTAACGGTCAGGGTGCTCGTCGCGCCCACCCTGGCGATCAGCGCGAAGAACAGCAGATAGGCGAACGCCGTACTCAACAGAGCCAGGCCGAGAGCGGAAAGAGCGACGGGTGCGGAAGGGGCCTCGCCCGGAAGAGTCGCTACACCCAAGGGCAAGAGGAGTGCTGCGGCCCCGGCTTGCTGTCCGAAAGCCATGGTGAGGGGCCGGACCCCGGAGAAAGTCCGCTTGACGTAGTTGCCGCCCAGAGCGTAGCAGAAGGACCCGAGAAACATCGCCCCGAGCGCCACCCCGACGCCGCCGTTCAGGGGCATCGGATCCAGGCCCACGAGCACGGCCACCCCGGAGATGCCGAGCGCCACCCCGAAGATCCTCTTCGCCGTCAGAGGGTCGCCGAACCACGCCGCCGCCACCAGAACGGAGAACAACACGGTCGTGGAGTTCAAGATCGCCGCGAGGGAAGCCGTGATCTCGGTCTCCGCAAACGCGATCAGGGAGAACGGAATCGCCCCGTTCAACACCCCCACGAACAGAAACTGGCGCCATCGCTCCCGAACCTCCGGGAAGCGCCCCAGCGCCAGAACAAACGGGGCGAGCGCCAGCGCCGCCAGGACCACCCGCGTCCCCATGAGCGGGAACGGCCCGAGCGCCGGCGCAGCAACCCGGATAAATAGAAAAGAAGCTCCCCATACCGCACCCAGCACGACCAGGGCCATAAGGTCGCGCGGCCTCACGACCGCCACGCCCCCGCGGCCCACCGCCGGAACATCGGTGTCACGCCTCCGACAGCCTCCCCAATACCGCGGCATCCCCGCCCAGTACCCGGGCCTCGTGCTCTAGCAGGCTTACCTTCAGGTGCATGCCCCCGGCGAAACCGGTGAGCGATCCGTCCGCCCCGATCACGCGGTGGCACGGCACCACGAGCGGCAACCTGTTCGTCGCGTTTGCCCTCCCTACCGCCCGCGAAGATTTCGGCCGGCGGACCATCGCCGCGATCTCGCCGTAGGTACGGGTCTCGCCGTACGGAATGCGGGTCAGCGCCACCCAGACGGCCTTCTGCCACTCCGTCCCCCTGAGCACGAACGGCACCCCGAACTCCCGCCGCTCCCCCGCGTGGTACTCCATCATCTCCTCGCGCGCCCGGGCAGTCCTACTGGCGTCCTCCTGTACGCGGTAGCCCTCCTCTTCCAACGATCCCTCGACGGTCCACCCGTAGTCGCCGTCGACAAATTGGAGCCAGAGCAGAGCCCCTTCCTCGTCGACCGCCAGGGAGAGCGGGCCAGCAGGCGACTCTAGCGTCTCCACGTATGCTTTCACGCCACCGCTCCTCCTTCCTCCAATTGTTCGACCGTCACTTCATCTTCCAGGCGCGCCCGAGGATACTGCGCGGCGTGGACACACCGGGGCCGACACCGCTTGTGAACCTGAAACTCGCTCGCCGGCGCCGAAACGATACTCTCGTAGAAACGAACGTCAGAACGTTTCGGCGTAACGTCCTGACAACCTGGTTGCGCTACTGGACCCCGGCGGGCGTTGCCCGTGCGTAGAACCGCCTGTCGCGGTAGCGTATCGCACGGTAGCACCATTCGAACTCTTCGATCACAACAGCGATTGTCTCACTCAATACAACACATTACCGGCAAAACCGGACACGGGCGTACAACTCTTCCGGAGATCGCCTTAGCTTCTGAAAGCTTTGGAGAACGGCACGGCCGCGACGCCCAGTAGCGCAACCAGCCTACGCCAGCCGCCCTGCGGCAATTCCTGCACCGCAGGTGTTCGTACGGCGTCGGACATGAGGTCCCGCCGCCATCCGGCGTGGCGCAGGTACTCGGCCTGAACCTCTTTCGCGGGTCCCGTCGGACGCGCCACGATCTCCCCTACCCCGATCCCACGCGCCAACTCCACGGCCCCGCCGTACAACGCCCCCACCATCCTGCGCTCCCCGGCCCACGGATCGACGATGGGCAAACCAAGGACCAGACGCTTCGGCTCGATCCGATACCGCATGGCGGCGAGCAATCGCCCACCGTACCCTTCCGCCACGATAAAGCGCTCCTCGAAAGCCACCCAACGCGGCATCCCGTTCAACTCCAAAAGCCCCGCGACAGCGGTCTCATCCGCGACGGTCCCCCAGCGAACCTCTACGACTACGCCCTTGCCGCCGCTGCCCATCGCACCCCTCCCCCGTCGAGCTTCCGTCGCCAGCCGCTCCTCCGCCGCCTCCCGCAACAGACCCTCCCGCCAAACCCCGAAACCCGCCTTATCGTGCATCCCGCACCTCCACGCTACCCCGTTGCGCTACAATCGCCCTAGCCTGTTAGGACAATTATATTTGACATAGTGTCATAGGACAATAGGGTGATATGGAGTTACGGGTAAATTCCCGGAGCCACGTGCCGGTGCACGTGCAGCTCCAGGAGCAGTTGAAGCACTTGATCCTGACCGGCGAGCTCGCTGTGGGGAGCCGCTTGCCGAGCATTCGGATGCTGGCCGGTTACCTGAGGATCAACCGGAACACGGTGGCGCGGGTGGTGGCTGAGCTGGAGCGCGAGGGCTTTCTGGAGACGCGCCGGGGGAGCGGGACTTACATTCTGGAACCACCCGTCGACGCGGAGGGGATGGAGCGCCAGCGCTTCCTGGAACGGGTCATGCGCCAGGCCGCCGAGGAAGGCGTGCCGGTCGAAGAGCTGGGGTACGCGCTGTTGGCGAGGGCGGGCGCCCCGGTTCCGGGAAGAACTCCCATACTCTTCGTCGAGTGCAATCAGCCCGAGCTCGACCACTACGCCGCCGCGCTCGAGGAGCGGCTCCCCGTGACCGTCGAGAAGGTGTTGCTGGAGGACCTGCCGGAGCGGCTCCTGCGTGAGGACGAGACGCCCCTCCCCTGGCGGCTCGCCGTCACGACCTTCTACCACGTCCACGAGGTAGAGGAACTGGTGGGACCGCGCGGGCTGGAGACCGTGGCGCTCCTGGCGGAGGCGACCCTGGACGGCATTCGGAGGCTAGCGGAGCTTCCGCCCGGGACAAAGGTCGGCGTGCTCGGCAACTCCCGGACCTGCTCGGACAACCTCCTCAACTCGCTCGTGGGGGCCGGGATGGACCACCTCGCGCTCTTCCAGATCTACGAGGACGCCGGCAAGGACCTCGGGGAGCAGTTGGCGGAGGCCGAGGTCATAGTGTGCGGCAGCCCGATGGCCGGCCGGCTCTCCGCCCTGGGCCTCCCGCCGGCCGGCACCGAGGTCATCCTCCAGGACCGCACCCTCGACAAGGGCGGCATCGAGATGCTCGGGCGCATGCTCCGCGACGCCCCGCGCGCGACCGTGGAAGAAGACCAGAACTAGATCCGGAACAGTGACATCGGCGATTCCGATAGTTCACTCACGGTCTGGGTGCACCTTCGAAGGGGAAGCCCGATGCAAGATCCCGCCGACGTGCCCCTTACCGGCAAAACCGACTTGAAGGAGTTCATGCCCACGCTCGCAGAACGGTTCTCGGCCCCTGGAGCAGAACCCGCCGCTGCGTGGGCTGGCTCAACTTGATTATCAAGCAGACCGCGGAAGCTCGCAACGGAGACCAAACGGACGCCCACGGCAGTTATTCAGCTACGTACAAGCCATGCCAGTCGAGCGATACGTCCGGATTTCCACCACAGCATAAAGCCAAAAGCCGCCAAGCAGGTCACTGAAAGAGAACCCTCTGTGACCTGGCCTCAGGACCGCGTGTTGAAGTGGTTCATCGCGGCTTCGGAGCCTTTCTCGATCACTGCTTCGACTGCGTCAGCCGCCCGGGGGACCGCCTCCTTTATGGCCGAGTCTATCCGGCCGAGCACGTAATCGACCGGCGCAACGCCGACCGGCGGACGGCCGATCCCGACGCGCACGCGTACGAAGTCCTTACCGAGGTGCTGGAAGATGGAGCGAAGCCCGTTGTGCCCGCCATGCCCGCCACCGACCTTGACGCGGACGTCGCCCGCGGGCAGGTCCAGGTCGTCGTGCACCACGACAATCTGCTCGAGCTTGTACCCCGCGAGCGCGACACCCGAGTTGTTCATGTACGTCGTCGGTTTGAGCAGGGTCGCGTTAGCTGCGCCGATGCTAACGGGGGCAGCCTCGGCCTTCTTTTTGGAGCGCCAGTCCCCACCGTAGCGGCTTGCCAGCTCGTCGACAACGAGAAACCCGATGTTATGACGGGTGCACTCGTAGGAGCGTCCCGGGTTGCCGAGACCCACGACGACGGGGGCCTTGATGGCCCCCGAAGCCGCGTCGTTGTCTCCGGACTCGCCGGGGAGTTCTTCATCCCCGGCTACGTCCCTCCTACCGAAGAGGGACGACAGTTTAAGCCTGGAGATTCTGTCCTGCGGGGCCCTCTCCGTCCTGGGGAGAAACCTCCGTGGTCCCCTCTTCGGCATCCGGCTCCACTCCCTCTGCGGTCTCTTCGTCGCTCGGCTCCTCGACTATGCCAGCGGCCTCCAGGTCGTCCTCAGTCACCTCGGTCGGGGTCGTAACCGTCGCCGCGATCTCCTCGGCCTCGGAGACCAGCGTGACACCCTCGGGCAGCCGAACGTCGCCGAGGCTCACGTTCTCGCCGATGGCGAGGCCGGAGATGTCGACCTCGAGCTCCTGCGGGATGTCCCCCGGTAGCGTCTCCACCTCGATCTCGTAAGCCTCCTGCTGCAAGACACCGCCCTCTTCGACGCCTGGGGAGTCGCCCACGACCACGACCGGGACGGTCACCACGATCCTCTCGCGCATGTTTACAGGCGCGAAGTCCACGTGTACGAGACGTCCGGTGACGGGGTTGCGCTGCGCGTCGACCACGCGGGCCGTCGCGTTCGTGCCCTCACCGATGCTCATGTCGTAGAGCGCGTTGTCGCCCACGTGCCGGAGGGTGTAGTCGACGATCTTCTCGGGGACCGAGAGGACCGAGCTCCCGGCCCCGTCCCCGTACAGAACCGCCGGGACCATGCCCTGAACCCTCAGGCGCCGGGCGGCGTTTTTACCTCTGCCCTCGCGCGCTCTCGCATCGAGGTTTACGTTGTCTGCCATCTCTCTTCTCCTAAAATCGTCTAGAAAAGCTGATTCTCGCCCATAAAGACCCCGCTGACCGAGTCGTCCGAGAAGACGTTGCGGATGGTGCTCGCGAGGATCGGGGCTATCGTCAGGACCCGTATCTTGTCCTGCGGCTCGCCAGG
>JADDPY010000482.1:0-11576 GCA_016781635.1 Rubrobacter sp. | reverse complement strand
CGCTTCCCCCGAACGTCGCCGATGACGTGCGTCACCTCGGACTCGCCCGGCTGGTTCCTTATCTTGTTGACGATCGCCCACGGGAGCCCGAGCCTGTCCGCCAAGCGCTTAGCGACCTTCACCTCGCCGGTATCGGGGGCGACGACCACCGCGTCGTCGGCGTCCTTGAAGCCCTGCCCGATAAAGTGGTCCACAAAGGTATGCATCGCGGTGAGGTGGTCGACCGGGAAGGAGAAGAAGCCCTCGATCTGGCCGACGTGCAGGTCCATCGTCATCACGCGGTCGGCGCCCGCTACCTGGATCATGTTCGCCACGAGCCGCGCCGTTATGGGCTCGCGGGGCTTGGTCTTGCGGTCCTGGCGCGAGTAGGCGAACCAGGGGATGACCGCAACGATGCTCTCGGCCGACGCCCTCTTGGCGGCGTCGATCATGGTCAAGAGCTGCATGAGGTGCCTGTTTACCGGCTCCGACAACGACTGCACGATAAAGACGTCGGCCCCACGGATGCTCTCCTTGTAGCGGGCGTAAACCTCGCCGCCGGAGAACTGCCTCAACTCGACCTCGCCCATCGGGACTTCTAGCCGGTCGGAGATCCTCTCCGCGAGCTCCGGGTAGCCCCATCCCGAGAACAGAACCAGTCGTTTCTCCGCCGACATCTCCAGATGGCTGTTCTGCATCACGCGCGCTAACCCTCCGTCTCGCTCTGTCCGGCTCGTCCGTTGCTCATGCTTGTATCTTTTTCTACTCTACTGGGAGCGTCACGTATAGCGCGCGCCGGCATCCCGACGGCGAGCTTGCCCGGCGGGACGTCTTTGTTGACCACGCTGCCGGCCCCGAGGTAGGAGCCCGCGCCTATGTTCACCGGTGCGATCAGGCTAGTGTTCACCCCGGTAAAAACCCCGTCCCCGATCTCGGTGTGGTTCTTGCTCTGCCCGTCGTAGTTCGCCGTTATCGTCCCGGCCCCGAGGTTCGCCCCCTCGCCTATGCTCGCGTCACCCACGTAGGAGAGATGCGGCACCTTGCTCCCGGCGCCCACGGAGGTGTTCTTGACCTCGCAGAACGCCCCTACCTTCGATCCGGACTCCAGGCGTGTCCCCGGCCGGAGGTAGGAGTAGGGACCGACGATCGCGTTCGGTCCGACCTCGGCGCCACGGCCCACCGAGTGCTCGACGAGCGCACCATCCTCCACTACCGTATCGAGAAGGTCCGAGGAGGGGCCGATCACGCAGTCCGAGCCGATCTTCGTCGCGCCGCGCAGGAATGTGCCCGGCAGGATCACCGTGTCTCGCCCGATCTCGACCGTCGCCTCTATGTGCGTGGATACGGGATCCCGAACCGTCACCCCGGAACGCATGTGCGCGTCGAGGATCTTGCGGCGCACGATCTCCTCGGCGAGCGCGAGTTGCGCCCGGTCGTTGACGAGGTTGGCCTCCTGCCGGTTCTTGAGGAGACAAGTAACGGCCCGGCTCTGGCGACCGATAATCTCCAGGGCATCGGTAAGGTACACCTCGCCCTGATCGTTCTCCGACCCCACGAGGCCCATGGCCCGCCTGATGTCCTTCAACTCGAAAGCGTAGAGCCCGAGGTTGACGAGCCGGACGTTCCTCTCGGCCTCTGTCGCGTCGCGTTCCTCGACGATCCGGACGACGCCCGCGTCCTCCATCACGCGCCCGAGACCCGTCGCGTCGTCGAGCTCCGCCACGAGCACGGTCGCCCCAACCCCGGCCTCGCGGTGGCGCCACAGAAGGTCGGCGAGCGTTGAGTCGGAGATCAAGGGGCCGTCCCCGTTGACCACGAGCAGGGTGCCGTCCTCCTCCCCCTCCAACGCCTCGAGCGCCACGCGCACGGCGTCACCGGTCCCGTTCTGCCGCTTCTGAAGAACGGGCTCGGCGCCATCCGGCAGGACCGCCTCCACCTCCTCGGCCTGGTGGCCAACCACGACCATCGTCCTCTCGGGCTTCAGCGGCCTCAGGGCGCCTATGGCGTAGTTCACCATTGGCACGCCGCAGATGGTATGCAAAACCTTCGCCCGGTTGGACTTCATCCGGGTGCCCTTACCGGCCGCCAGGACGGCGGCGAAGATGGGGCCTCTCCCGCGCTCGGACATAAGCTCCTTCGCGACTCACTCGCTTACGGTTTCCGGGCCCAGGGCAGTACCCCGCATGTCTCCCGGCTGGGGCGGCAGGACTCGAACCTGCGATCCCGGGACCAAAACCCGGTGCCTTGCCACTTGGCCACGCCCCAAAGCGGGCGCCGAACCGCTCGCCCACGACGGCGAGATTATACCGGAGCGCCTTTGTTCCGTCAGTCCCAAAGCCCCCGACAGCGCCTCCGCATTCGACCCGTGAACACAAGGATCTTCTTCGACCCATCGATCCCGCTCGTCCAAGCCATACTCGTGGAACAATTTCCGAAGCTCAACGAGCCCGGCGCGGCTGGACTTCTGAAGCTCTCATCCGAGTTTGTCGAGCTTCGTAGTCTCGCGAACGCCTTCTCTTAACGACTCGGGCGCCAAGTATCACGTCTCGAGACGCGTTCCCGTACCATCTCCACTCCGAGAGCCACCGGCCTGCAGATCCTCGCGAAGGGCGCCTCGATTCTTCGCTCCGCTTCGCGCGCGGCGGCCTCTGAACCGAAGAGGCCGTAAACCGCCGTACCGCTCCCACTCATCAGAGTGCCTAGGGCGCCGGCACACGCAAGCACCTCCCTCAACTCCCCCACCTCCGGTACGAGAACCTCCGTCACGGGGGCGAGGTCGTTGCCCAGGAGGCGAGCGAGCGCCCCAAGGTCCCCGGCGCGCAGGGCATCGAGGGTTGGGGCGATGGAGGGCCGCCCCTCGCCCGGCCGCTCGTCGTAGGCCCTGTAGATCCGGGCCGTCTCCGCCCCTGCGTCCGGCTTGGCGACGACGAGGTGGTGATCCGGCGGCGTGGGCAGGGGCGTTAGTTTCTCCCCGATGCCCTCCCCGAGGGCCGTCCCGCCCGAGACACAGAACGGTACGTCCGCTCCTATACGCAGGCCGATCTCCCGCAACTTCCCGTCCCCCAGCCCCAACCCGAACATCTCGTTCAAGCCCACGAGCGCCGCCGCCGCGTCGGTGGATCCTCCGCCGAGCCCGGCCCCCGCTGGAATGGCCTTCCGGAGCCGGGCGCACACCGGCAGATCCTCCCCAGTGGCCTCGCGCAGTAGCGACCACGCCCGGAAGACCGTATTCTCGTCCTTTGGTCCGATGGATGACCTCTCCGGCTCCACGAGAAGTTGGAACCCCTCGTCCGAGCGTTCCAGGCTCAGCTCATCGCACAAGGAGACGCTCTGCATGACCGTCGAGATCTCGTGATAACCATCCGGTCTGACGCCACGCACCTCCAGCGCGTAGTTGACCTTCGCGAACGCCTTTAGGCGCACCCGTGCCGGGGCTTCCGTCACCGTATCGTCCAAGACAGCTCCCGATAAAGCGCGACGAAATCTTCGGGCTCGAGCTCCTCGGCCCGCGCGTCACGCCCGTGTCCGATGGAGGCTAGAGCTTCTGGCGCCCCGCCCCGCGCGGTTTCCGGCAGGTTGTTGACGAGACGTTTGCGCCGGCTCCGAAAAGCGGAGACCACTAGCTCCTTGACCCCCGCGTACTCCCCGGGCCTCAAAGCAACGGTGGTCCTCCGCTCCATCGCGACGACCGCGGACCATACGTTCGGCGGCGGGTCGAAGACTTGCGGCGAGACCTTGTGCGCCACGCGCACCTCCGCGAGAAGTTGCACAAGCACCGCATATGTCCCGTAGTCCTTTGTCCTGGGCCGCGCCGCCATCCTCCGCGCCACTTCGAGTTGGACCATGAAGCGCAAGACCCGGAGGTATCCGGCCTCCTCCAGCAGCCTCAAGACTAGGGGCGAGGCGACGTTATAAGGGAGGTTCGCGACCATCTTGTTCGGTCGTGGCGTGAGGGAGGCGTAGTCGAAGGCGAGGGCGTCGCCCTCGTGTACCACGACGTTCGTCCGCTCCCCGAGAGCGTCCCTCAAGAAAGGCAGGACGTCCCTGTCGAGCTCCACGGCGTGCACGAGCCCCGCTCTCCCGGCGAGTACGTAGGTGAGGGCGCCGCGGCCGGGGCCGATCTCGAGCACGACGTCGTCAGTGTTCACCCCGTCGGCGACTATGCGGGCGGTGTTGGGATCCTTGAGGAAGTGTTGGCCGAGGCGCTTCTTCGGGAAATGGCCCTTCTCACGGGAGCCTGGGGCAGGGGGTTCCAAGGAGGGCGGTCTAGACCTCGATCGGGAGGCCGAAGACGTTGCGGGCGTTGCGGCTCGTAAGGGTCCCGAACTCCTCCTCGTTCATGCCGAGGCGTTCGGCGACGAAACGGGCGGTGTGGACGACGTTCCTGGGCTCGTTCTTCTTGCCGCGCACGGGCTGGGGGCTCAGGTACGGGGCATCCGTCTCGACGAGCAGGCGATCCGGGTTCAGCCCGTCCAAGAAGTCCGACGTCGGGTTGTTCTTGTAGGTGATGTTCCCGGCCAAGCCCACGTAGTAATCACGCTCGACGGCCTCGGCCACCTCACGCTCGCCGCCCTCGAAGCAGTGGAGGACGACGGGGACGCGCGCGCGGCCGAGGAGCGCCATCGTGTCGCCAAAAGCCCGCCTGGTGTGGATGATCAAGGGCAGCCGCGTGTCGTTCGCCAGCGAGATCACGTCCTCGAACAACGCCTTCTGGATCTCCCCGGACCAATCCCCCCGATAATAGTCCAGCCCGACCTCGCCCAGCGCCACCACCCCCGGCGACTCCGAAAGCTCCGCCAGAACCTCGAGGTCGTTAGCCGTATAAGTCCCCGCGTTGTGAGGGTGTATCCCCGCAGCCGAGTACACGTTCGGCAACGCCGCAGCCAACGCCGCCCCCTTCTGCGAGTCCTCGACGTCCGTTCCGATGTTCACCACCGCCAGAACCCCGTCCTCCGCCGCGCCCTCGACCGCCGCCTCGGGCGAGACCTCGAGCCGCAAGAGGTGCGTGTGAGAATCTATAAGCATGCTACCGCCCCACCCTCACTCTCGATCGCCTTTCGCACGGGGGCATTATAGAGCGGTCGGCCCCTCCCGGTAAGACACCGGCAACCACCACTTCTCCAAGCCCCGAAACCGCGCTATTGCGGTGTGTTGATCGGCGAAACAACGAAGGAAAGGGAGGTTCGGTGGGTTCCGCCCTCCAACTCTTCGCCTACTCGCACCTCGTCCGGCGCCCCGACCCGGAACGGACGACCGGAACGGAAGTCCGGCGGACCGGACTGTAGCAGCAGGGGATCCTCGGGTTTGAGCGTCCCCTGCTATTTCACCAGGCGGTCGTAGATCTCCGAGCGCCTCAGCCCCGTCTCCTTCGCCGCCCGTGCCGCCGCCCTCGAAGTGCTCTCCCCTCCCGCGACGTACCCCTTCGCCTTCTCGACCGCCTCCTCGAAGCTCGCGGGCTCGTCTTCGGAGCCTCCCCTGACCACAAGCACGACCTCCCCCTTCACGTCGCCCGAGAAGTGCTCCGCCGCCTCCCGTGCCGTACCCCTGAAGACCTCCTCGTGCAGCTTCGTGAGCTCCCGGCACACCGCGACCGGCGCCTCTGGAGGTAGCTCCCCGAGCGTCTTCGACAGTCGATGAGGCGATTCGTAAACCACGAACGTCGATGGCTCGCGTCCCATTCTCTCCAAGAGCTCTTTCCGCTCGCGTCCCTTGCGGGGCAAGAACCCGAGAAATACGACCACGTCCGTCGGGAGCCCCGAAGCGACGAGCGCCGTCATAAGAGCCGATGGACCGGGCAGGACCTCGACCGCTATGCCAGCTTCGATGCATGCTCGCACGAGCGGGTAGCCGGGGTCTGAGACGAGCGGGGTGCCGGCGTCGGAGACGAGCGCGACCTTTTCGTTTCGCGCCCTCTCTGCGAGCCCGGAGGCGGAGCGCTCCTCGTTGTGCTCGTGGTGGGAGACGAGGGGCTTCTTTATCTCGTAGTGAGCGAGGAGACGCCCGGTTCGGCGAGTGTCCTCACAGGCGACGACGTCCGCTTCTCTCAGCGTTCTCAGGGCGCGGAGGGTTATGTCTTCGAGGTTACCTATCGGGGTCGGGACTACTACGAGCGGCAAGAGGCTTCTACGTACCCAGCACGTACTCGCCCGACTCGTCGCGGGCGAGGGCTGCGGCGCCGAGAACTCCGGACTCCGGGCCTAGAGTAGCTTCCTTGATCTGCACGAGGTCGCGGGCCGGGGAGCGGGCACGAAGGTGGACCTCGCGTCGGGTGGCGTCCAGGATCAGGTCGCCCGCCCTCGAAGCCCCGCCGCCGATGGCGATCACCTCGGGGTTGAAGATGTTGACGTAGCCGGCGAGCCCGATCCCGAGCCACAGCCCCGCCTCTTCCAGCACGGAGAGCGCCGCCTCGTCCCCCTCCCGGGCGAGCCTCGTGACGTCCTCCCCGAGAACCTTCCGCTCGATGGCAAGCCTCCCGAGGGCCGAGTTCGGCTCCTCTGCTGCTACCTCGCGGGCACGGCGCTGGATGGCGGTCCCGGACGCGAGAGCCTCTAGGCAGCCCCGGTTGCCGCAGCCACAGCGCGGACCCGTCGCCTGAATCGTCATGTGCCCGAGCTCCCCGCCTGCTCCTTGCGCGCCGCGCATGAGGATGCCGTGCGTGATCACGCCGCCCCCAACTCCGGTGCCTAAAGTAACGAAGACGAGGTGGTCGTACGCGGCCCCCGCCCCGAACCGGAACTCGCCCCAGGCCGCGGCGTTCGCGTCGTTCTCCACCGTGATGCCGAACCCCGTCCTGCGCTGCATCTCCTTCTTGAGGTCGATGCCCTCTATGGTGTGCAGGTTGGGCGAGAAGATCACCCGGTTCTCCACCGCCAGGATGTTACCCGGGACGGCAAGACAAACCCCGCCGACCTCGTACCCCTCCTTGACGTCGTTGATCGCCCCAGCGATGCTGGAAAGTAGCCTCTCTGTTGGCCCCGAAGAAGGGTAGCGAACCTCTTTGAGGACCTCCCCCTCCGGCGTCACGACGCCCGCGGCGATCTTGGTTCCCCCTATGTCGACCCCGATGGCGTTCAACTACCCCCTCCAGTCCAAAACTTCTAGCTCTGTCCCACCCGTGTAGGCATTGCGACTCACGGTGTACGCCGCATCGAACGCACCCGCGGGGACCGCCTCTTCGGGCCCCGCGAGCTTCGCCGAGAGACCCCCTTCCAGGGTTAGTAGGTTCATGCCCTCCCAGAGCTTGCGGGTGCCCTGCACCTTGAGCCCCTCGCTCACGAAGACGGGCCGTTGGTTTCCGCTGCCGAACGGGGCGATCCTCTCGTGCCAGTCGAGCAGCCCATTCGATAACTTCCCGAACGACACCTCCGCGTCCACTTCCACCGGTGGGACCAGGATCTCCGGCTGCTTCAAGGTTTGCGCCCGCACCGCCTCGTTCACCCCGGCCACGAAGGCGTCGAAAGCCCCGGCTTTGACCGACAACCCTGCAGCCTTGCGGTGCCCGCCCCACTCCCCGAGGAGGTGGCGTACCTCGTGCAGGGCGCCGTACAGGTCCACGTCCGTCTCCCCCGCCCGGGCCGACCCGCCGTAAGAGCCGTCCGCCCGCCGGTTGAGGACGACCGCCGGCCTCCCCGTCGCCCCCGCGACCCTGCCGGCGACGAGGCCCGAGAGCCCGCCGAGCATCCCCTCCCCGGCGACCACGACCTTGAAGTCCTGCTCCGGCACGACCCCCTCCATCGCCCTCTCGACGGCGTAGCGGGTGCGCTGCTGGCGGTCGGAGTTCATTTGGTTGAGGAGGGACGCGAGCTTCATCGCCTCCCGCGAGTCGTCCGTCAGAAGGAGGTCTAGAGCGGGCCGGGCGTGCTTTATGCGGCCGATGGAGTTGATCCTCGGCCCGAGCTTCCAGCCGAGGTCACCCTCGTCGAGAGCGCCCCTGACCCCGGCTACCTTCACGAGCGCCCCGAGCCCCGGGCGCGCGGCACCGGCGGCCAGGGAGCGGTTCATGTGCTTGAGGCCCATCGAGGCGAGCGCCCGGTTGTCCCCGACGAGGGGCGCTATGTCCACGATGGTCCCCAGAGCGACGAGGTCCAGCAGCCTCCCGAGGTGCTTCCTTCCGTCCGTGTCGCCCATCTCCCGGGCCACGGCCCACGCGAACTTCCAGGCGACCCCGACCCCCGCCAGCGGGTCGTCCATGTTCCAGAGCTTCGGGTCGAGGACCGCGACGGCGGGCGGGGCCTCGGGCGGGTTCTCCGGCGGTATATGGTGGTCCGTCACGATCACATCCATCCCAAGAGACGCCGCGACCTCGACCCCCGCCCTGTTGGAGATGCCGCAGTCGGCGGTGACGACGAGGTCAACCCCGTCGGCGAAGAGGTCCCGGACGTACGGCTCCAACAGGCCGTACCCCGTCTGGCGGGTCGGCAGCTTGACGACGAGGTTATCCGTGTACCGGGAGAGCGCGAGGTAGAGCACCGCGGACGAGGTAATCCCATCCGTGTCGTAATCCCCGAAAATCCCTACGCGCTCGCCACCTTTTATGGCCCTCGCCACCCTGCGCGCCGCTACAATCCACGCCTCCTCCTCCGGCGCCCCGATAGCCTTCAGCGAAGGCGAGAGAAACTCGAGCGCGGCCCCGGCGTCGACGCCCCTATTCGCCAGCACACGGGCGCACAGCTCGTCCACCTCGGCCGCGCGCCGAAGCTCCGCGACGACGTCCGCCTCCGGCTCCAGAAGCCGCCACTCCGCCAACCCGCCTCCTCTCAACGATGACCCTCTACCACCTCCATTATACGGCGAGGCCGCGACGATCCACGAACCCCTCGATCCACAGAGCATATCGATACGGCCAACATCGCGGAGCGAGCCGGAGAAGGCACCGGCCCAGGCCCTCTGCGTAAAGCGCGGCTACCGTAAGGTCACGGTAGCCGCTGCGGCGGGACGGTACGCTCGAGGGATTGTTCGGGACACGCGTTCGTCTTCGGGGGAGCTCTGGTGTCCCTAAGATGAACGCCGGCTACACCAGCGGGCTAAGCGTGGCGAGGGCTCGTTCGACCAGCTTCGCGGGGAGGGGGCGACTCTCCCACTTCTCGAGGGTGAGCTCCTCGGCGTTCGTCTTGTCCAGGGCGAACATCCGCTCCATCTGGGCGGCGAGGCGCTCGTCGTAGACCTCGAGGTTGATCTCGTAGTTCCCCAGCATGCTGTAGCGGTCGATGTTCGCTGTGCCGACCGTGGACCAGGCCCCGTCTATCGTCGCGGTCTTCGAGTGGATCATGATGTGCTTGTAGCGGAAGATCCTCACGCCCGCGCTCAGGAGCTCCTGGAAGTGTCGCCGGGCGAGCCAGTCGGCGGTTACGTGGTTCGAGTCGCGCGGGATAAGGACCTGCACATCCACGCCTCGCTTCGCCGCCTCGATCAGGCCGGCCCGCATCGCCCGGTCGGGGATGAAGTATGCGTGGGTGAGGTAGATGCTGTGGTTCGCGCGGTCTAACGCCTCGATGTACATCGCTCGTATGGGGAAGATCCTTAGATAAGGATCGTTCCGGCGGAATACGACGGCCGGGTTCCAGCTTCTATTGCGCTCGATCTCTATCGGCTTCAGGTCACTGGTGAGGTGATTGTTCCAGAAGTCCACGAAGTCGTTCTCGAGTTCCCGGGCTTCCCAGCCCCGGATCTTGATGTGGGTGTCGCGCCAGCCAGCCTCGTAGAGCGAGCCTATGTTGTAGCCGCCCACGAAACCCACCCTTCCGTCCACGATCATGGTGTGTCGGTGGTAACGGAAGACGTTCCTCGGGTTGGCGAGGTTCTCGGGGCCCCACAAAGGACGGAAGTGGAGCGTCTGAATCTCCTCCGGAAACTGCTTGAACGACCGCGGCACGGCCACGTTGGCGAGCCCATCGAAGATCACGCATACCTTCACACCATCGAGAGCCTTCTTCCGGAGCGCCTCCACGAAGCGGCTCCCGATCTCGTCGCCCTTCCAGATGAACGTGCCGACGAAGATCGTCTCTTCGGCCCCCTCGATCTCCTCGAGCATCGCCTCGTAGAGCTTGACCCCGAAGGGATACAGCTTCAGCGTGCCCCCGGAGTCCAGATCTACCTCGGGCTGCTCCTCCCAGGGGAAACCCTCGCTCGGTCCGCGCCGGCGCTTGCGAATCTCGGCAAGGGCGATCAAACCGGCCACGAGCACCGCTTGAACGCCCGTAAACGCGAGAAAGAGCCGCACCCCGACCCTCCGCAGCCTCGCCAGCGCCCTTCTCACGAAGCCCAACGCGCTCAATATTTCCGAAATCATATAAAGATTATGCGCATCGCTTCGGCAGCACAAACGCCGACCCGGCCGCGCCACCCACCATCCGGGAGCCGGAGCAGCGCTCTAAGAGCAGATCTAGCGCCGGCGGACGCGTGTGACGAAGGCCTTCGCCTCCTCCTGGGCGCGGCGCAGTATCTCGGACCTCTCGCCGGTGCCCGGCTCCACCCCGCCGCGCTCGAAATACAGGATCGCCGCCCGTCCCATCGCCACAGTTCCCGCGTAGCCGATCGCCCCGGAAGCCGCCCAGCCCGCGACCGGCACCAGCTTCAGAAGTTGTCTGCTGAGCGCCCGGAGACCGAAGCCCGCCGCCAACACCCCGCCGAGCTCGCGCGCCCGCTCCATCGTCAACTCCTCGCCGTAGGCCGCCGCGATGTGCAGGACCATCCGACCCTGGTTGGCGGTGATCGCCGGCATGTCCGCGCCGGGGATCGGCAGCGCCCCGATCACGGCGTTCTGGCGGGCGTTCTTTCGCACGATCTCCTCGCACGCCGCCCTCCTGAACAGCGCGTACCCCCTGGCGAGGGGGACGAGATAATCCTCGTCCAACACCGACGCGAGCCTTGGCGCGAGCTCTGCCCTCACGGCCCCTTCCGCCACCCTCGAAAGCGTCACCTCGTCCTTATCGTCGACACCTTCACCGGAGAAGGAGACCTCGATCCGTCCGTCCGAGCGGGGCGAGACGGAGAGCAAGACCTCAGCCCCGTTCGTGGACCTGCCGGCGTTCAGAAGGGAGGCCAGGGCCGCTGCCTCGGGGGCGTCGCCGACCACCGCGAGAGTAGTCCGTCTCCGAGCCGCACTGCGCGATTCCTGGAAGACCCGGTAGAGGTTTCTCAAGCCCAGCAAGGGGTTCCCCTTTCGTAGCGCGCTCGTTGATCTTTGTTTCTTATCGGATATATTACGCTTCGACGAGGCCAGTGTTTCGGGAACCGATCTACCGACCACAGTAGACTAGAGGAGACCTTGCAGCCCCAACGCGACCTTCGAGAGATAGATGAGATCCAGGAACTCTTCGAGACCGGGCAAGCATCCGGCACTCTCGAGTCCAGCGAGGTTCTGGAACTCCTTCAGGAAGTCGACCTCTCGACCGAGGAGATCCAGCAGGTCTACGGCCTCCTCCGCGAGCACGGCGTCGAAGTCGTAGATGCCGAGTTTCTGAACGATACTCTCCACCACGAGGAGAAGGACGCCCAGCTTGTCGAGGAGGTCCTCGAGAGCGACCTCAAGACGCGCTACACCGGCGACGCCGTCCAGATGTACCTCGACGAGATCGGCAAGACCCCCCTCCTCACCA
>JADDPY010000243.1 GCA_016781635.1 Rubrobacter sp. | reverse complement strand
GAAGAAGGCGTACTCGAGGGGTCGCATGAGAGCTCTGGGCACCTACCGAAGACCGGCGAGTCGTTCGGAGAGGCGTGCGAGCTTGTCGCGGGCCTCCTCATCGTAGGCCTGGCGGTCCGCGCGGGCCTCGCGCTTCCCGTCAAAGTAACGGCCGGTGGCACCCTCTAGCTCGGGCGAGGCGGCCAGGTGCACGGTGGCCTCCGTCCCCTCCTCGACGGTGCTTCTCGCGTAGCCGAAGGTCTGACGGACCATCCTGGTGTCCATAAGGCTGGCCGGGTGCAGGGCGTTGGCGGTGACTCCTGAGCCCCTTAGCTCCCCGGCGAGGTCGAAGGCGTGCATGACCATGGCGAGCTTGCTCTGAGAGTACGCTCGCATGGGATCGTATCGCTTCCCCAGCATCGGGTCGTCGAAATCTATCGGGCTCTGGGCGGCCGAGGCGACGTTGACGACACGCGCGGACGCGGGCTGGTCTACGAGAAGCGGCAGTAGGAGGCGTGTGAGCAGGAAGTGGGAGAGGTAGTTCACGGCGAAGGTCAACTCGATCCCGTCTCGGCTCTCCTCGCGCTCGGGGAGGATGACGCCGGCGTTGTTGATCAGAACGTCCAGCCGGTCGTAGCGGGAGCCGACCTCCTCGGCCAGGCGACGTACGTCCCCGAGGGAGGAGAAGTTCGCCAGGTGGTAGCGAAGCTTTTCGTTGCCGGTCTGTTGCAGGATCTCTCGCGCCGCGGCCCCGGCGCGCCCGGCGTCGCGTCCGTGCAGCACTACGGTGGCCCCCTTCTCGGCAAAATGGCGGGCGACCCGCCTGCCGAGCCCGTCGGTTGCCCCCGTGACGAGGACGGTTCGCTCCTCCATGCTCCTCATGGTTTCTCCTTACCCCTTACCGGCATCCCGCCAAGCCTCTACCTAGAGCCTC
>JADDPY010000705.1 GCA_016781635.1 Rubrobacter sp. | reverse complement strand
CACGGTCCACGCCACCGGAAGGTCCGTCGCGGTGCAGACAACGGCGTGGAGCTTGAAGCCGTATTACCCCCCACCCTTGCGCGTAGAGACGGCGGAGCGGTGTCCCCACGACGCGTCAGGGTCGCTGTAGACGAACCGCTGCCCGCTTGCGTAGGCGGGAAGATCGGAACCGTCAATGGCAACGTCCCGGCCAAGGTCGGGCATCTCGCCATGGAGAGCAGCGAGCACGGCGGCGATGCAGGCGTCCAGCAAGGGCTTGAAGGCCCGCAACTTGGCGGCGAAGCGGTAGCAGGCGTTACACACTCGGCGCCTCGGTCCCGCAGCCGAGGGCGGCCCGGAGGGCGGCGTGCTCGGCCACCAGGGCGGCGGTACGAGTCCACGTCGGGAGGGCGTAGAGGGACTTCACCAGCGCCATGCCGACCATGGCCCGGATGGGGTAGCCCGGACGCCCCGTCCAGCGGGTCGCTTCCAGCTCGGCGATGAGCGACGCGACCTCGGGGCTGGCGAGCAGCATTCGAAAGCTGTTCGGCGTCTCGGCGATGCAGTACGGTGTGCCGGCCATGGAGGTTGCGTCTCCTGGTCCAAGACCCCCGGAGGTTGGCGCCTCGCGGGGGTCACTTCTGTCCTCTTACCAGGCATTCTACGCTGGGGGTATGACAAGAATGGAGGAGCGGCCTTTGGGTCCTTCATGTTTGCTCATCCACCGCGTACTGTGTGCATTCAGGGGAGAGCGATTGGAGAGTGCCGCTTGAAACAGGCGCCCATGCTGTCTGGAACGGACTCGGGTTCACAAGGCATTGACCTCAACGGCAATGGTCACCTGGCTCATACAAACGGGGTCAAGAATATCGTTCTGCCGCAAGACCGGATTGTGCATGACTGGTACCGCTTCGTCCTATCGTTTCCGCCTCATCTTGTGCGCGACTACGTCAACGCCTTTGGACTCGGCGACGAAGCGGTCGTGCTCGATCCCTTCTGTGGCACAGGAACGACGCTGGTCGAGGCCAAGCG
>JADDPY010000636.1 GCA_016781635.1 Rubrobacter sp. | reverse complement strand
GTCCTCGTAGAGAGCCCTGTAGCGCTCCTCGCTGTCGCGCAGGGTCTCTTCGGCCTCCCTGCGCTCGGTGACGTCGCGGCCGTTCACCACGATTCCGCCCACCCCGGGGTTTGTCAGCATGTTGCTGAAGGTAGCTTCCAGGAGGATCGAGGAGCCATTCGAGCAGGGGGCGCGTAGCTCCCTGGTGATCTTGCCGTCCTTCTCCCGGAACACCTCCTCGACGTGGCGCCGCGCCTCTGCATCATCCCCGGTCAGAAGCTCGAAGACGTTGCTGCCGACGAGATCTCCCCCAGCCCTCGGCCAAGCACACGCACTGCCGAGGGTGCTGCGTAGCGGACGATGCCCTCGGTGTCTAGTATCAGGATGAGATCTGCCCCCTCTTGCACCAGAGAGCGGAAACGTTCCTCGCTCTCCTCGAGCGCTTCTTGCTGTACCCGTTGGTTGCGATCTCGCCTCACAAACCATGCCGTCAGCGGGATCGCCAGGGCTGCCACGCTGAAACCGCCCACGTCGGCTATGACATCTACGCGCGCAGCGTACTCCTCGAACCCGGCGTCCGCGCGTTCGAGCACGTCTCGCAACTCCTCGAACGCCGGGTCCACAACCTCCTCGTCAAGGTCCCTGGCTTCCTCGAGCCGGCCTTCCTCGATAAGGAGCAGCTCCTCGTCCATCGCGGCCTCCGCGACGCCTATCAACTCACGAATGTGCGTAACCTGCTCCGTCTCGGAGTTCATCTCGGCTAGGTTGTCCAGCGAACGCTTTATGCTCGTACGGCTCACCGCGATGTCATCGGCGATTTCGGGCGTAACTTCCCCCTCGATAATCGCCTCGTACTCGGCTATCTGCTCCTCGTTGATCTTCTCTTCGATCTGGACGAGCGAGATCGCTGCGTTCTGCTGCCGGTGGGAGCTCTCGTACAACCTCTCAACCAGGAGGGCTGTGAGCAGCGAGATCATGAGCACACCTATCGGGACGAGCCAGTACCTCGGACCGTGCTGCCTCCACCTCGAATTCCTTAATGCCGCCGA
>JADDPY010000553.1 GCA_016781635.1 Rubrobacter sp. | reverse complement strand
TCGACAGAATGGCACAGCAAAAGGCCCGGGCTATACACCCGGGCGCGGAGTTGCAAAGTGAGCGTTAACGCTACGTAGCAACCAATGTCGGACCGGTCCGACAAAGTGCCGCTCTACTCCTTGCGGACGCAGAGTTGTAGCAGGCCGTTTCGCGACGTACGACGGGAGTATACTCCTTCTTTAAACAAGTGACCTTGTCGCGTTGATGCGGGCGCTTAAGCGCCTCACCCTCACGCTCAAGTTTTCGAGACTCTCGAGAAGTGTAGCAACCAACCACAATCATGATCGCGGTAAGGGCGCACGAGAGGCGCAGCATGCAACGTCTCTACCCTAAATCCAAACCATAACCGCTATCATGATAACCGTTGGATACAACGGTTCCGCCACAGTATGTTGCACGCAACAGAAAGGCCGGGGTGGGTGCTTACCCTTGCCCCGGCCTCGTGTGCGTTACTAAGGTATTAGGCAGGCTACCGTCGCCGCAGTAGCGCGTAGCCGCTCAGGAGCAGCAGCGACACTCCGCCGGCGATACTGCCGACTGGGAGATCGCTGGCAGGGGCCATGCCGCCAGCCCCGGTGTTACCTTCGTCATCTGGTATAGGTGGCATAGTAGCCTCAGGGCCGGGTTCAGTCACCTCAGTCGGCTGCACCTCCGGTTCATCCTGCTCGTCGCCACCGGCCGGTCCCTTGCCTCCCCCGCCCGTGTCGCTGTCAAAGTCGTACCACGCGTAGTTAGTCATATCGCCTTTGAGGACCTCAGTGACCTTGTAGAAGCTGTGCACCTCTTCTATGTCACCGAACCGTTGCCAG
>JADDPY010000015.1 GCA_016781635.1 Rubrobacter sp. | reverse complement strand
TACTCTGAGTCAGTCAACTGCAGTCACCTATGGATAAGGGCGGCTGCCCTCCTCGGGGATCCTGGTGGTCCTCAAACCTCAGACACTGTTATGGGCAGTTTAGGCTCCGAACTCCCACATTCGTTTAACGCGTGCTTAACCTGCTATTAATGGCGCGTTAACGTCTACCTGCTACTTTGGCAGAGAGTATGCACCTAGGCAGTAAGGACCGCAGCAACTTAGCGAGTTAGCGGTCCGTCCTGAGCACGAGTTTGAAACGAGCGATTCCTAGTACACATTGCGAGGCCGTATTGCAAGAAGCGAATCCTTACCTCACAGCGGGCCAATGGTTCAAGGGCAATCTCCATACCCATACCACCGAATCCGACGGGGCATGCTCGCCCGAGCAGAACATCCGTTGGCACGAGCAGCACGGGTATGATTTCGTCAGCATCACGGACCATAATCGCATCACAGACCCGTCTCAGTTCTGTGAGCCCCAGCTCATCACGGTGCCGGGGACAGAGCTCAGCCTCGGCGTCACGAAGGGTGGCGGTCCCTTCCATCTCGTCGCCTTCGGCCTGCCCACTGACCTACAGGTTCCGCCGCCCAACTCGCTGACGCCCCAGGAGGGCATCGATCTTGTTGCTTCCGAAGGAGCGACCTGCTTCGCTGCTCATCCACACTGGTCGTCAATGACTATGGAGGAGTTGGACGACCTCTCGGGCTACGACGGCATCGAGGTGTACAACACGGGCTGCGACCGTGAGAACCGCACCGGCCTGGCTGAGCCGTACTGGGACGATCTGCTTCGACGAAGGCGACCGGCGTGGGGCTTCGCCAGCGATGACTCCCACTGGAGTACCGCCGACTTCGGTGGTGGGTGGATACAGGTCAAGGCGCCCGAGCGTTCACCCGAAGCGATCCTTGGGGCTATCAAGTCAGGGCACTTCTACTCGACCTGCGGACCAGAAATCAAAGAGGTTACCTTGCACGGGCCGACACTGCATGTAAGGTGCTCGCCTGTTCAGGCTATCTACTGGAGTGAGGGCACGCGGGGCGGGAGTGTTCATGCCAATGGTGCGGAACTCTGTACAGATGCGGAGTTCGAGATCGAGGCGCGCAACTACCTCCGCATACAAGTAGTTGATGCCGAACAGCGCTGGGCGTGGAGCAATCCAATCTTTGTCGAGGGGTGTACATGACGCATTTGCGTCGTCTTCGCCTTGCAACCCGGGCTGGTGGTGTACCGTCCCGATGGCGACCTTCAGCCAACACAAAAGATATCTTGACGGGGTACCTGTTTCTGGTGCCCGCGCTTACCTTTCTCTCTGTGTGGTGGTTCTGGCCGATGGCCTACTCGTTGTACCTAAGCTTCACCGAATGGGATTTCCTCAGGCCGGAGAAGCAGTGGGTGGGACTGGAAAACTACGCTCGGATTCTCACGGACGCCGAGTTCAGACGCGTGCTCGGGAACACGCTCTACTTCAGCGTAGGCTCGGTGGCGCTATCGCTGACCGCCGGGCTACTGTTGGCTGTATTGCTTAACACGAAGCTGCGCGGATCTGCTATCTACCGCGCGCTGATCTTCTCCCCATGGATAACGCCCACGGTCGCGGCAGCCATCATCTGGATCTGGATATACGAGCCACGGGTAGGCGCGGCAAATTACCTTCTGAGTTCTATTGGCATGCGCAAGCTCGAGTGGCTGGGCAGCAGGCAGTGGGCGATGCCCTCAATCATCCTGTTTACCGCCTGGAAGGGCATGGGTTACAGCATGGTCTTTTTCCTGGCCGGTCTGCAGAGCGTCCCCAAGGAACTGTACGAGGCGGCGGAGATGGACGGTGCGGGACTGTGGACTCGCTTCTGGCGCGTCACGCTGCCCTTGCTCTCTCCAATGACGTTCTTCCTGGTCGTGGTTTCCCTGATTGACGCCCTGAACGCTTTCGATCAGATTCAGGTGCTTACACAGGGCGGACCCAGCGGCGCAACGCGGACCATCGTCTACTACCTCTACCAGAATGGGTTCGAAGACTTTAACGTGGGCTACGGGTCCGCAGTCGCTATCGTTCTTCTGCTGATCACTCTGGCACTGACCTTACTGCAGTTTCGTTTGGCCCGCCGGTGGGTCCACTATGATTAGAGTGATTTCGCTGGTGAGAACGGTGAACACAGGCAGACGGTCGCAGCACGGCCTTCATGCTTTGGCGCACGTGGTACTTCTACTGGTCTCTGTCGCGGTGGCGTGGCCGTTCATATGGATGATCACGAGCGCCCTGAAGACCCGTGATGAGGTCTTTCGCTTCCCACCCTCGCTGTGGCCCGCCGTGCCCCAGTGGGGCAACTTCCCGGAGGCATGGTTTGCGGCGCCGTTCACTCGTTATTTTTTCAATAGCGTCTACACCGCCTCGGCGATCCTCGTCCTGCAGATCGCCGTAGCCGCCCTCGCCGCTTACAGCTTCAGTTTCATTCGTTTTCCGGGCCGAGACTTCCTGTTCATCGTGGTGCTCTCCACGCTCATGATTCCCGTAGTAGTCACCTTCATCCCCAGCTACGTCATACTGGCCAGGCTCGGCTGGCTCGATTCCTACAAGGCACTGATCATCCCCAGTGGAGCAAACGTCTTCGGCATATTCCTGTTTCGCCAGGGCTTCCGTCAGCTTCCCCGGGAGTTGCTTGATGCTGCGAGGATTGATGGTGCCGGGCACCTTAGACTCCTGTTGCGGATCGTCCTACCTCTGAACAAACCATATATCATCACCTTCTCCGTGTTCACCTTTGTAGGCTACTACAACGCGTACTTCTGGCCGTTGCTCGTCACGGACAGTCCGGAAATGAGGTTGCTGACTGTGGGGCTGACGAGCTTTTTCATCGAGGCTGGCGCCTACGGAATCGAGTGGCCTCTGATGATGGCCGCCAATTCTCTGGCCATCGCGCCGCTCTTCATCCTCTTCGTCTTTGCGCAGCGGTGGTACGTCCAGGGTGTCGCCTCCATAGGACTCAAGGGGTGATCCGGGCGCCAAACAAGACAGCACACAAGACAACACAGTGGAGGATTATGAGCTTAAAGTGAGACCTGCGGCTGTGAAGTGATCAACATACTATTGAGGAGAGAAGATGAAACGTTCGAGAATCTGTCTGTTGATACTGGCGCTGCTGACCGTCAGTTGCGGTCAAGCCGGAACGGGCGCTCCACAAGGGGCCGCTACCTCGGCTGGTGATCCTGGTGCGAAGGCCACCGCAGGCCAAGGCGTACAGGCGGCTGCTCCATCCAACAAGGAAACGGTGAAGGTCGAGTTCTGGTTTGGCCTGGGCGGGAAACTGGGCGAAACGGCTCAGGACTTTATTAAGCGGTTTAACGCATCCCAGGACGAGGTAGAGGTTGTCCCGGTGGTGCAGCCCGACTATTCAACTACCGAGACAAAGCTGCAGGCAGCTATCGCCGCCAGGAGACCACCTGCGCTGGCCCTCGTCGGCAGCGGGGCGGCAGATCAATTCATCGAGGCTGGAGTGGTGGAGCCGTTGGACGATATGGCTGCCAAAACCAACTTTGCCTGGGACGACGTTGCGCCAGCCTTCACCGCCGTAGGTGAGCGTGACGGCAAGCGCTACACCATGCCGATGTACGGGACTACCCAGGTGATGTACTACCGCAAGGACTTCTTCAAGCAGCTGGAGATAGACCCGAACGAGGCCTTCAAGAACTGGCAGAACTTGGATGAGGCGGCGCGCAAGTGCACCGTCAAGAAGGCTGGCGAGGTGACGCGATACGGCTGGGAGCCGATGTGGGGATCCGACAACCTGATCGACGCCACCTTGTCGGCCGGCGGCAAGATCCTCAGCGACGATGGGAAGAAGGTGCTAATCAACGATCCCACTTGGATCGAGGTGTGGGATCTCTTCCGCAAGCGCATACACGAAGACAAGACGATGCGCATCCATTACGGCGGCGAAGGCTGGGCCTACTGGTACAAGACGATCGACGACGTTATGCAGGGCCGCGCCTGCGGTTACGTCGGCTCGAGCGGTGACCAGGGAGACCTGGACTTCAGTAAGATCGCGGCCCATATCCAACCGGGATGGGAGGATCACCCGCCGGCACCGGGAGCGGGTGGCCTCCAAGCCATAATCCCTGCCGCCGCCTCGCCGGAACAACAGGAGGCCGCCTTCAAGTTCCTGGCCTTCTGGACACAGCCGGAGGTGACGGCCGAGTGGTCAGTTAAGACGGGGTATATGCCGGTGCGCCTCTCCGCCATCAAATCGCCGGTCCTGCAGGAGGCTGCGAAGAAGCGGCCAGCGATACTCGTACCGCCCCAGCAGCTTGAGTTGGCCAGTCCGGAGTTCATCGATCCTACGGATGGGAAGATCGACGATGCGCTAGCCAAGGCCGCCGACAAGGTCGAGATCGAGGGAGTACCGGCGGAGCAAGCCCTCAACGAGGCCCAGAAGGAGGCTCAGGCCGCGCTCGATCGCGCCCTGGCGGACAAGGACGGCAAGTAGTTTCCCGTACCGCAAGGAC
>JADDPY010000377.1 GCA_016781635.1 Rubrobacter sp. | reverse complement strand
CTTTCTGACAACATTCCACTCAACCAAAGCGACTTCGTGTCGCACATTTCCAATCTATGCGGCTGCGAACAGCCTCAGCCGCTTGCCGGTCGGGGAGGTTCTCCGCAAATTGCAAGATCGTGACAAGTGCCAGACGCCAGGGTGCAGCCGCTGGTTGGCCGTCGCGAGGATATAACGTGCTGAAGAGCGTGTCGTCGTACACGGTTCCCAGTTCATCCCGCAGTTGGAGGTATCCATTCCCGTTCGGAAATGCTGCTCTGGCGACGTTTGCAGTTGCTTCTGGGACAGGGAGAATTGATTGCGGTTGGAGGCTCATGCTGGCATTCCTTCCACGTACAAACTGGTCTCATTGTACAAGCAGCCCTGTCCATCAGCACGGGACTAGTTCGCCAACAACATCCTTACCGTGGGGCAGGTCCGGTTGCACCCTCAACCGGACCTGCCCGAGCGTGGGGGCCAGCCCGAGCGCTACGTCAAGGCCTCGCTCCCGCTCGCGAGCACCGGCTGCGCCGGTGGCCTGGACCCAGCTTATCCATACCGGCCATGGCTGGGCGTTCTCGCTGCCCTCCGCTCGCATTCAGGCGCTGGGTGTGGTGTGCCGGTCTCGGTCACCGTTCAGGTCCAGCGCGGTGTTCACCGGCCGCAGTCTAGCGTGAGAGTTACCGAGCTGACCGGCATGACCAGCAAGCATGGCACGCCGGAGGTGACCAAGCTAATCGAGGTGCAGGCGGTGCTGCGGGATACGCTGAAGCAGCGGTTCCAGGCGGCCTAAGCACCCATGCTCACGCTGGATGTACGTGGCGGTCTGCATGGGCCGAACTACGCGGCAGTTCACAGTGCACGTGGCGTGCTGGCAGGCTCAATGCTGGCAGTTTGTGCCCGGTACTGCGCACATAGAACGGTCAGGGATGCGGCCGGCGCGTGGCGGTACGGCACCCAAGCAGATAGGAGGACGAGGAGTGCTGGCAGATCAAGCAGCAGCGGGCACGCCGGCGGCGCGCACTGGCACCAGCAAGCCGTTGAGCTGCTGGTATGCGCGGCCCGTATCGCCGCCCAGCCGGTCAAGCCCCGCATGAATGACGAGCAGTACGCCGCTGCGGTGGCCGCCTGTGCCGATCTGTATTAGGTACAACAATGCCGGGAGCGACGCACTGCTCCCGGCATTTACATGGGTGGGGGTGCAAACGCCAGGGGCCCCTATAGCTACCAACGTCTGTACGCTTGATTTACGGCCATCGAGAAGCAGATGGATGCACGAACTTTCGAGCGTAGGACGCATAGTGGCCGGGAGCACCTTCGCTTCCGGCCGCAGCACCCCTCGTCTATGAAGGATACGCACCTAGTGTACTCGACAATGAGGTATCCGTGAGCGACGACCTGCCAGCCGGCGAGATGAAGTACAGCTTCAAGGCCCACGTCCAGGCGCACGGCTTTGCCGGCGATCTGATCATTAGCAGCACCACGATCAACGACCTGGTGAAGTCGATCAAGGTGCTGGAGCGCGCCGGCATTCAACCAACAAATGGGAACAATAGTTCCCAAAATACGCCGATCTGTCCCGTCCACCAGCGCCCGATGAAGCCCAGCCGGAAGCCCGGATCGTTCTACTGCAGCGCCAAAGTTGGCGACGACTATTGCCAGGAAAAAGCCCGCGCCTAACACACAGGAAGGAAAAAGCCCTATGCTATCCCCCACGCTTACCTACGCCTCGCACATGCTCGATAACTACATTCTGCATGCGGTCGCCGATGACAACGAAGTGACCCTCTCGTTTCCAGGCAGCGCCGATCACAAGCCGCTGTTGCGCTTGACCATGGCCGAGGCGTACGCCCTGCGCTGCCTGCTCAACCTGCCCGATGTGGCGGCCGTGATTGAGGGGGCCGAGGCTGCCAGACAGCAGATCAATAAGGTTTTGACCAGCGACGCCGCCAACCCCGTCTAATCAACACAGAAAGGAATCAACTATCATGCAGATCCCAGCCCACATCCAGCAGCCCGCTACCATCTCAAACGATGACTGGCTTTGGTTTTGGCAGGAGCTCGACCGCATCCTAGCTCAGCTGCGACGCGAGCGGAATTGGCGCTATGGCCACCCGTGCCAGCCCTTGCGGCGGCCCAAACCACGCCGGCGCACCCGTCGCTAGCCCACATAACAGTGCCCCTGTCGATTTTGGCAGGGGCACTGGTGCTGCTCATGGCCGGAAGCATACGCGGGTCATATTGTCTGGTCTGGCCCCCGTAACTATCCGTGAGGTTCGGCGCGTTTGTACGGGTACACCAGTTAGCTGATTGATATACGGAGGGTGTATGTACGGGCGATGGACCTTCGACGACAAGCGCAAAATGGTCAACGACTACCATCGGGTGCAGTCTCCGCGATGCCCCGGGGATCATGCACTCCTCACGGTCGTGACTGCGGGAATCAACCACACACGCAAGGCGGTCGAACCTGACGTGCTGTACTTCACCTGCCCCGCCTGCATGCGCAGCTTTTACTCCGATGACGTCGAATCATACCCGGCGCAGGGTATGGCACAAGCAGGGTCAAGCTTGGCCGAGAGAGTGGTCGGTGTAATTTAATCGGTTCGTTGATACGTTAAGTAATCTGGGCCGTTTGTAAACACTTCTCACGAGCGGATGCATTCCGCGCGCTACCCCCGCCTGATTCAACTTGACAGAACGTGCGCGAAACAGCGCCAAAACCAAAGGTTTTACACTGCTGGATCTGCTCAATTCGTGACACTTAAGTAGGGGAAGGAACAAGCCCGGCAGCTGCCTTTGAACGCTAAGGACCCGCCCACTTACTGCCTTTCCTGCAGGCATCGCACGCTATAGCCGGGGTGTCTACTGCCGGCGCTGCATGGCTGCCCGCTCGGTCGCCTACAAGGCACGCTCCAAAGCCACCGGGTAATGCGCTGCCCCGTTACTTTTTCTGCATAGGCAGCGTTTATACAACTAGAGGCGCCTCCACCACAGCACCAAACACGTGATTCACCATAGCTCCATGCCTGGCTGCTCGGACTCATGTGCTCAAGCCGATAGCATGCGCCACGTCATGCGCGTGTACCCAAGACCTTGCTCCACCTCTGGAGCTTAACCTTGTTATTCCACGGGGGAATTCGATGCATTGTATTGCTAACCGTCACACCTTGATTAAAGTTCTCAAACGCCTTGGGTGGGCGCGGACTACCGGGTTCCGCCTGCAGGACACATGCCCCACATGCGGGGGCTTCACCACCCGGTATCCGAGCCTGAGCGGTACCTGCTGGTGCTGAATGGCAGGGCACCTGGTGGAAGATGGGCGTCAAGACCAAGGGCGGCATGAGCAGCAAGACCCACCGAGCCACGTCGCCGGCTGAGCTGGAAACGACAGTCCAGCAACGTATTGAGGATAGTGCACGCCAGTACCGAGAAGTGCAGCTGCTGGACTTCGAGCCGCCTAACCTGGGATGGATCCGCTGATCGACGTGGCCCCTTCAAGGAGCGATAGCAGGGCAGCTGTGTCGAACGGTTTGCGCAGTGTCCGGAGCATGTCCACCCGCGGTCCGCGCTGATCCCACTGGTTATTCGTCGTCATCCGCACGATGGGGAGGTGCGGGTGCAGCGCCCGGAGCACGGAAACACATTCCGCCATCGTCATGTCTGAGAGATGGTCATCGAGGAGGACTACCTGCGGCGGAGACGTATGCACCTGCTGGATCGCGGCCTGTCCCGTGCGCGCAACCACGACCTGGTATCCATCCAGTTCCAACAGGTCGGTAAGCATCGACCCAACGGCCCAATCACGTTCGACAACGAGGACAGAGTAGCCCTTCATCACCAGCCCTTTCCCGTACCGTGTGTGCGCTCCACAGGCGAGACATGCCCTGGTGTACTGGACGAGCAGCACGATTCACTATACCGTACCGCCGCTACGCCATCAATGGGACATGTGGCATACCACAACCACGACGGCCGCTGTTCACCCCGCATGAGCAACGACCGTCTTGTTTTGAAGTGTTCACTCTACGCCTCACCCGGGGTCGTGCCTATCACCCTTCCGGGGGAACCTTGTCACCCTGCAACACGCCGCGCCCGTTTTTGCTTCGTCAGCGGCTGTTGGGTGCCCGCTCATACCGGCGTGAGGAGTTCCATCACGGCCTCGGGGACCCTTCATAGCCATTTTGCTTCAGCTGCACATAACTTGCTCACGATGCTACCTGGCAGCAAGGAGCACCACGATGAGGAGAGGTAGAACTACCGGCATTATTATGTCGATTGTCCTGATTGCGATTATCATCTTCGTACTGCGTCAGCTCGGAATTGTCTAGCGTCCTGTCACGGTGGCACGCTGACAGCAACGCGCTCTCGGGCATTCTCTGAAGCAGCACAGGCGCCGCCATCACACGCCTCGTCCGTGCTGGTTCCTGAGTGACCGTTCTTGGAGCGTCTTCCAAGTATGAGCGATACGGCTTTGACAACTTAAGGTCGAAGTGGGGAGCCCG
>JADDPY010000379.1 GCA_016781635.1 Rubrobacter sp. | reverse complement strand
CCAGCAGGGCGAGCCGGTGCAGCGCTGCCAGCCGTTCCGGATTGCGGATCGGATCATGGTGTTCACGAGCCCCAACGTTCATATCCCTCCGCGTGGAAGCCGCCGCATAAAGAGCAATACCCGCAGGCAGGCATCTGCACACGTATGGGCGGGGTTCCAAACGGGCGCTAATTATAAAGCAAAATTGATGCCATCCGATGCACGTTCACACACGACGATCTCGTCACCAGCGTTCGCCGTCTCCGGGATAAGCTATGCCTGCCTCATGCCTTCCCGCCACGCGATGCACGTGGCAGGGCCACACAGACCGTCGTTCCTGCGCCAACCCGGCTCTCGGCCCACACCCGCCCGCCATGCAGGTTGACCAGGTTCCGCGCGATTGCCAGCCCCAGCCCTGATCCGGGTTCGTCTCTATCAACGCGGACGAAGCGCTCGAAGATACGCTCCAGTTCCGCAGGGGCAATGCCCGAACCGTTGTCACGCACCGCCAGCCGCACATCGGCATCCTCGACCCATCCGGACACGCTGATGCGGGTGCCAGGTGGCGTGTGCCGGTAGGCGTTGGCCAACAAATTGACAACGACCTGTTCCAGCCGCTGGGCATCACCTGCGAGTGGCAGCGGTTCTGGCAACGCAACCTCCAGCACTTGCCCTTTCTCTTGGATCAGCGGGTAGACGGTGGCGATCGCATCGGTGACGATGGCACGGAGGTCACACGGCCGCCAATCAAGCTGCAGCATGCCCGACTCAAGCTGGTTGTGGGTGAGCAGATCGTCGATGAGCCGGCCCAGATGCTCGATGTTGCGCCGGGCGTTGTCCATCAACCCCTGCTCATCCGGCCGCAGTCGATCACCCGCGCTGGCCTGGAGCAGGACTACCGCCGCCCGGGCAGCGGTGAGTGGTGTGCGGAGTTCATGGGAAACACTGGCGATGAAATCGGCACGGAGACGGTCAAGCGCCTCCAGCTGCTCAGCTTGGTCGCGCACCGAGCGGGCCGTCACGTGCTCAAGGTGTAAGCGTCGCCGCAGGATCGCCGTGCTCACGCCGAAGAGCGCGAGCATCACCAGCCGCGCCAAAAGATCGTAGTAATCCACTGTCGTCCACGACCATTGCAGAAACGTCCAATCGATGATCGCCGTGACTGCCATCGTCGCGCCGATGTGGATCAGGCTATCGCGGAGCATCAAGCTGGCCACGCCACATGCCACATCCAGGAAAAAGAGCACGAAAAGCAGGCCCCCAGGCGCCGGTCCTAGGAAGTAGACGAACGCCGTCACCAGTAGGCTCAGGAGGAACTTGTGCCGAAACGACTGCAAGGCAGGGTTGCGCCTACGGACCCACTGCAGGCCGACGTTGTAGAGCAAAAACCCACAGAGCAATCCCCAGGTTGGGAGGCCGGTACGGCCAACCGTCGGCTGCAGCAGGCTGATGAGCAGGAGGACCAGGAGGGTCGCCGACTCCATGCGAAACAGCGCGCGGTCGAGAAAGTGGTGCAGCTCCGACTCCACTGGAAGCTGCGTATTAAGTGACCTATTCATGAACCTCTCTTCTTCACATATGAGCCAGACGGTTTTGTTGCAGCGGTGGAGGCAGGTACAATGAACAGGGCTATATGTGTACTGAGGAGCATACCAGAAAGGCGACCACAGTCCAGGTACACTCACCACGTGAAGCACTTTTTTGGCTGCCACGCCGTTCTCACCAAGACCTGCAACGGCACCAGTGGCGTGTGAATCATGGACCAGATTGACCGCGGATGTGCCTGCGGGAGGGCCGCCAAATGTTGCGTCTGGAATACCCGGCCCGTGGAGCGCAAGGACGGCGCCCATGTCGCCGGTCAGCGCCACGCGGTCGGAATCGTCACTCACGATCGCCTGGACGTTTTTCCAGGAGCACTCGGAGGTCCACACGAAAGTAGGTGAACAAGCTCGGCGCGGCACACGGAGTGCTGTACTGGATAGGCATGCAGTAGGGGAACTCTGCTCCTCGCGTTTGCTCTGAGCCTCGGGTTCGGGCGCACTGCCTCCCAGCCGCGGTCTGGTTTCAAGCTTGTCCTCGGCGTTGTCACCGATACGCTCCACGACGCGCTCGATCAGGGCACATAACGCAGGCGAGTGCCCGCCGTGTGCTGTACGCAGGAGCGAAACAACGCTGCGGGGGCAGAGCAGACGAGTAATTTTGACAGTGTTGACCGGTTGAGCTGGCATGACTCCGCTGATCATGGCAGCATGATGTGAGGGCTTCAATTGGACAGGCACCTTCGGCATCGCCGGTAAGTTATTTGCTGAGTCAGATTCGCAGCAGGCAGGTTTGGATCCTGTGTTCATCTTGGTAGCGATCCTCAGAGGCAGGTGCCTGTCTCCTTGACTCGCACAGGCGCGGCTAGCGGAAGTATATGAAGGAGTGGTAGCCGTGCGGCTTAAGCCAATCGCAGAGCAGGTTGTCGTCGTTGTTGGGGCGTCGAGTGGCATCGGACGGGAAACAGCCTTACGATTTGCCAAACAAGGCGCGAAGGTGGTCGTTGTCGCGCGCAGCGAGCAGGGACTCGCTTCCTTGGTCGACGAGATACGACGTGCGGGTGGTGAGGCGACTGCAATCACCGCCGATGTCGCAGAGTTCGAGCAGATCAAAGCCGTCGCCGATCGCGCTGTTCAGGAGTACGGACGGATGGATACATGGGTCCATCTCGCGTCGGTTGCGGTTTGGGGCACCTTCGAGCAGACGACGCCCACGGAGTTTAAGCGCATTATCGACGTCAATCTGACAGGCCAGGCGTATGGGGCTATGGCAGCGCTGCCCCATCTTCGGCAGGTAGGGCAGGGCGCGCTGATCCACATCTCCTCGATTGAGGCAAAATTACCGCTCCCACTGCAGAGCGCCTACGCTGCGTCGAAGCATGGCGTGGTCGGGTTCCTCGATGCCCTCCGTTTGGAGCTCCAGCACGAGGGGGTGCCCATCAGCGTCACAAACGTGATGCCGTCAAGCATCAATACCCCATTCTTCAACAAGGCCGGTACGCGGCTCGGTGTACAGCCACGACCATTACCTCCGATGTATCAACCGCAGCTTGTTGCGGACGCCATTCTGTTCGCCGCTGAGCATCCAACCCGTGACCTGATTGTCGGCGGTGCCGGCAAAGCCGGGATCGTGACACGGCGTGTTTCGCCGCGGCTCATGGACGCCTTCCTCCGGCTCACCGCCTTCACCTTGCAACGAACGGATACACCAAAATCCGAGGACGCACCACATAATCTCTTCCAATCGATTGCTGGCTATGATCGGGTGGAGGGCGACTTCGGCGCGGAAGCACGATCGTGGAGTGTGTACACCTGGCTGGCGCTCCATCCACAGCTGCGGCGCGTTGTTACGAGTACTGCGCTCGGTGCCATCCTGGCTGGGGCTACACGCGTGTTCCGCCACCTGAAGCACTAGTCGACGCCGTCGGTTCGCGGTCATGCAGGCATCGTAGAGCGGCGCTGCATGTGCTATTCCATGGCGTACTGGCCACTTCGATAGGGAACAGCGTATGGCAAGGAGGGGCTGGTCGGGGAAATCCCGCGCGGTGCCCGGCTAGAGATCCCCCCCGCCGTCACCCACAGTGCCAACGCGCAATGCATCGGGTGCGTTCATTGCTGCTGCCCCAGCAATCGGCGTTACTGACGTGAGCGGCCGTGGACGCCCCCGTGTAGCGTGGACGAACCCCTGGGCCAGGGCAGGAACAAAGTGCCCCAGGCTGATCAAACCGTCCGATAGCCCCCGCACGTTCAGCAGCGCCTGCAGCCATCGCCCTGTGCGGACCGGGCCGTCGAACTCCCGATGCCACGTTGCGGTGTAGGTCGCTCGCACGTCAGCCAACGAGCGACGGCCATGCAGCAGCGCATCGAGCAGTGGGGCGTAGAGTTCCGCCGAGCGAAATGCCATAGCCTGTCCGTCACCGCAGAGCGGCGGCATCATCACTGCGGCGTCGCCAATGCACGCCGCAGTATCCCAGGGGGTGCCTTGGCGCTCCGTATCGACGGGGGCGACGGCGACTTCGGTCTCCGAAAGTGGTTCGCCGCCCTGCAATCGCTGGCCAAGGGCCGGATTCAAACGGGTTGCCCTGTCGAGCATCGCACGCACCGTTCCTCCTGACCGGAGAAAGGTATCGCGCGTCACCAGCAGACACAGGTTAAAACGTCCACCCTCGATCGGGCTAATCCCGCCGTAGCCGCCGGAGAAGAAATACAGTTCCATGCGCGATGGCATCGACACCGCCTCGTAATGGCATTTCACCCCGACATAGGTTCGATTTACCACTGTTGCCGGGACGGATGGTCGAAGTGAGGACAGTGTGTGTCGGCCACACGCCAGAACGACGGCGCGCGCCTGTACCGCGCTTCGTTCTTGCCCCGTCCGCAATTCGATGGTTGCGCCCGCACCGCCTGAGGTTCCCCCAGTTTG
>JADDPY010000536.1 GCA_016781635.1 Rubrobacter sp. | reverse complement strand
TTTCAACATCGCAGATATTCTTACCGAGGCCGTCGAGGTTGTGGTTCCTTTACCGCCGGGTTCTGGAGCGACGACAAGCTTCCTGTCGCAAACGCTTGATCTACGCGCCCCCGGGTCCGGTATACTTCAGAGCCATCGGAGAAGACGATCACGCTTGGGGTGATATGGGCAGCGACGACCGTTTGACGATCTGTCAGATCAGCGACATCCATTGCGGTAGCCCCTACTTTATCCCGGACCTTTTAGAAAGGTCCATCCTGGAGATCAATGACATGGACCCGACCGCTGTCGTAGTCTCGGGGGACCTGACGGAAGCGGGCTATCGGCAGGACTTCGAGCAGTCGGCGGAATACGTGAGCCGCTTTCGGTGTGAGAACTTGATGGTCATACCGGGTAACCACGACTCCAGGAACGTTGGCTACATCCACTTCGAGCGGCTCTTCGGAGAGCGGTACTCGGTGATCGAGTTCGACGAGGCGATCATGGTCGGGGTCGACTCCTCGGAGCCGGACCTGAACGACGGTCGGGTCGGTCGTGAGCACTACGGCTTCATCCGCGACTGCTTTGAGAACGCCGGGGACAAACTCAAGATCTTCGTGGTCCACCATCACCTCGTACCGATACCGGGAACGGGCCGCGAGCGTAACATCATCTTCGACGCCGGCGACGTTCTGGAGCTTTTGAGCGACCTCGGGGTGGACCTCGTCCTCTCCGGGCACAAGCACGTCCCATACTCGTGGCGCCTCGAGAACATGTTCATCGTGAACGCCGGCACCGCCTCGACGACGCGTCTGCGCGGCAACACGCGGCCCTGTTACAACATCATCGAGATCGAGGGGCCGCGCGTGAAGGTGTTCCGCAAGTACCCGTTCAAAGAGCGAGAGCTCGCGGTGGACTTTGACGCCGAGACCCACGAGTACTCTCGCTACGAGGAGAAGATAGACGCGCAGGTTCAGGCCCCTTCGGAGGTTCCCGGCCTGAGTTCCGGCGAGGCATAAACGGCCCTTTGAGGGCGATCTTCCTTATCGACGGAGAGCACTACCCGCCCGTCGTCCTGCAGGCGATGAGGAGCATAAGGGACTCGATGGGGCTGACAACCGTGGCGGCGGTTTTTCTCGGCGGTACGGAGAAGCTGAAGGAGGGGACGGACTACGGGGTGCAGCTGGTACGCGGCGAGGACCCGGTCTCGGCGGTCGCAAACGCTCTCCGGGAGTACCCGGAGGTCGAGGTGGTAGTGGACCTCTCGGATGAGCCGGTCGTCGGCTACCGGGAGCGGATGCGGATAGCCTCGCTCATCCTCGCGGCGGGGGCCCGGTACAAGGGGAGCGACTTCGAGCTCACGCCGCCGACGCTGCGCCGCGCCTCCACGAAGCCCTCGCTAGCGGTGATCGGCACGGGAAAGAGGGTCGGGAAGACGGCGGTCTCAGGCTACCTCGCTCGCCTGCTTTCGCAGAGCGGCTTCGACCCTTGCGTCGTCTCGATGGGACGCGGGGGACCGGCGGAGCCGGAGGTGATCGAGGGTCACAAGATGCGCGTCGGGAGCGCTTTTCTCCTGGAGGCCCTGGAGAAGGGGGCCCATGCAGCGTCCGACTGCTACGAGACTGCGGCCCTCAGCCGGGTCGTCACCGTCTGCTGCAGGAGGTGCGGCGGCGGCCTCTCCGGTGAGCCGTTCGTCTCCAACGTCCTGGAAGGTGCGGAGGTTGCTAACGGGCTGGACACGCACCTCACGCTGTTCGACGGGTCGGGGTCGGCGATGCCGCCGGTCGAGGTGGGCGCGCGCGTGCTCGTCGCGGGTGCCCACCAGGACCCGGAGTACATCGTGGGGTACCTCGGTGCCTACCGCCTCCTCGTCTCCGACCTCGTGCTGCTGACGATGAGCGAGGAGCCGATGGCCGATGCCGGTCGGGTAAGCGGTATCGTGGAGGCGGTCCGAACGATTCGGCCGGATATGCCCGTAATACCAACGGTTTTCCGGCCGCGACCGGTCGGGGAGGTTCGGGGGCTCCGCGTCGTGTACGTCTCGACGGCCCCGCCCGCGGTGCTCCCGAAGCTCGCCGGCCACCTCCAGGAGCGTTACGGTTGCGAGGTCGTCGCCTCTTCGGGGAACCTCTCGGATCGAAGGGCGCTCGCACGCGACCTGGAAGCCACCCGGGAGCTTCCGTTCGACGCTTACCTGACGGAGATAAAGGCGGCAGCCATCGACGTAGTTACCCTGAGGGGGGCGGAAGAAGGCCGGCCGGTCTTGTACTGCGACAACGACCCGGTGCCCGTGGACGGCGGAGGCGCGCTCCTGGACAGGGCGCTCCTTGCGCTCGCGCGGAAGGCCACCGCGCTTTTCGAGGCCGGGGTAAGTTGAAGGCGCCCCGGAGGCGGGAAGCAGTGTATAATGGCAGGACCGACGCACCACCGGCTGGTTTTTACCCCCGGTAGTTCCGCGCCGATTCCAATGGAGCCCGACCCGATGGGTCTTCGCTAATCGCAGGACCCCGGTTTGTTTGGGAGGTCGAGTGGTCTTCTTGTGTGAGCATGGCTGAACGCCGCTCCGGGAGCGTTGCAGCTTCCGCTATCGAATACGCTGCCGTAACCGAGCGCGTCGCCCTTCGGGTCTCGCCGCTCGAAGGCGCGGGGGGCCCGGAGAGGGCTTTCACCGTGGCCACGGAGACGTTCAAGGAAGAGTTGAACGCGGTGCCCGTCCGTGGGCGGGTGGCGATCCTGCGTGAGCAGCGCCTCGACGAAAAAGGGGAGTTGCGAACCCTGAACGCGCTACCCGGCACCATGAGCGTGGGGGATAATCTCGGGACGGGGAATCCGAGCGAGGAAGAGGTCGATCTCGCCATCGTGCCGGTCGAGGGGCTGACGCTCCTCGCGCGCGGGCAGCAGGGCTCTATCGCTGCGGTCGCGGTGGCCCCCAGAGGCACGATGCTGAGAACGCCGGACATGTACATGAGCAAGCTTATCGTGGGGCCACGCTCACGCGGTAGCATAGATATAGATGCTCCGGTCGCGGAGAACATCTATTCCATCGCTGAAGGGATAGGGCGCAAGCCTTCGGAGATTACCGTAGCGGTCCTGGAGCGGGAGCGACACGAAGACCTCGTCGAGCAGATAAGGGAGACGGGGGCCAGGATCCAGCTTCGCCAGGAAGGCGACCTTACCCCGGCGATCGCTGTCGGTCTGCGCGGGGCGGGGCTGCACGCCATTATCGGTATCGGCGGGGCACCCGAGGGTATCCTCGCCGCGGCCGTGGTGAGGTGCCTTGGCGGGGAGATGCAGGCCAAGATGTGGCCCACCCAGCGCTCACAAGTCGAAAAGCTCAAGGAGTACGGTCTGGAAGACCCCGAAAAGAAGCTCACGATGGACGACCTCATCCGGAGCTCGGACGTCGTCTTTGCGGCGACCGGGATCACCTCCGGCGAGATCCTCAACGGCGTCAGATACTTTCGTGGAGGAGGCCGGACGCATTCGGTGGTGATGTCCACCGAACCCCGTATGGTACGATTCATGGATACCATCCACGCCCTCGAGCCCGAGGCCGGGACGCAGGGTTTCCAGCTTTAAACCAAATGCATCATTCGATGAAGCCACGCTTTCGCGTACCGAAACAGGAGAGGTAAAAAGTATGACGGAGTTAGCTACCCTCGAGCGCAAGCCCTTGAGCGACCTGCACCAGATCGCTTCGCAGCTTGGCATCGAGCAGTATCGTAAGTATCGCAAGCCCCAACTCGCGGAGCTTATATACAAGACCGCGACCGACCAGGCCGACGAAGGGTCTTCCGCCGGTAGCCCGGCCGCTACCGAGGCTCCGCAGCAGCCGGTGGCCGAGGTTGCCACCGAGGCCCCCAAGACGAACGGCGCCACGGACAGCGCCGCCGCTCCCGAGGTCAGCAATGGGTCTACCAACGGCACCTCCAGCGTCGCCACCGAGACCCCCCACACCGACCCCTTTGGCGAGGCCGACACCGCCGCCGTAGCCGCCCCCGAAGAGGTCGAGAAGCGCCGCAGCGAGAAGAAGGGGCGCGGGGACAAGGGCGACAACCGCCGCGACGGGCGTGGGGATAAGGGTGAGCGCGGCGACAAGGCCGAGGGGCGCGGCGACGGCCAAGGTCAGGTCCAGAGTGGCGTCCTCGATGTCCTGCCGGACGGCTTCGGGTTCCTGAGAACCAACGGCTACAGCCAGGGCAAGGGCGACGTCTACGTCTCGACGTCGCAGATCAAGCGGTTCAACCTCAGGCGCGGCGACGAGGTGGTCGGTCAGATCCGGCCGGCCCGCGACGGCGAGAAGTACCCGGCGCTCGTTCGCATCGAGACGGTCAACGGCAGCGAGCCGCAGAAGGGCCGCCGTCGGACCAACTTCGACGACCTGACACCGCTCTACCCGGAGGAGCGCCTCCGCCTGGAGTGGAAGCCCAACGACATCGCGCCCAGGGTCATCGACCTCACGGCGCCGATAGGTAAAGGTCAGCGCGGGC
>JADDPY010000574.1 GCA_016781635.1 Rubrobacter sp. | reverse complement strand
GACGCGGCCTATCCCTTATGGCCCCGGTCGGGCCAGTGCATACGGTCCGCGGCGTTCAACGGTGCAGCCGGGCGTGGATCTCGCGGGCGACCCTGTACGGAAGTCCAGGCACGGCCTCGAGCTCTTCAGGAGAGGCGTTCACGAACGCCTCCGGAGTGCCGAAGTGCTCCAGGATCTTCTTTTTGCGCGCGGGCCCTACGCCGGGCAGCTCGTCGAGGACGGAGGCGGTCATCTCGCGCCCTCTCAACTTTCGGTGGTACGCATTCGCGAAGCGGTGCGCCTCGTCCCGGACGCGCTGGAGGAGGTGCAGCTCCGGGGAGTCGCGCCGCAGGATCACCGGCTCAGGTCGGCCCGGCTGATAAACCTCTTCGTCGCGCTTCGCCAGGGAGCGCAGGGTGATGTCCGGGAGATCCGTGCCGACCCCCATCTCGTCGAAGACCGGGACGACCGCCGAGAGCTGACCCTTACCGCCGTCGAGGAGTACGAGGTCCGGAGCGGGAAACTTCACGTCGCCCTCCGCCAGCCGCTCGAGGCGGCGCTTCAGCACCTCGGCCATGCTGGAGAAGTCATCCGCCCCCTCCACGGTCTTTATTTTGAAGCGCCGGTACTGATCCTTGGCCGGCCTCCCGCCCTGAAAGACGACCATCGAGGCAACGGAGTTCGTCCCCATCGTGTTCGAGATGTCGTAGCACTCGATGCGCATCGGCAGTCTCGGCAGCGCAAGCTCCTCGCGCAGGGCGTCGAGGGTAGAGGCGACCTGGCCGCGCTGCGACTCTTCGACAAGCTTCTCGTGCGCGAGCCCGAGCTTCGCGTTTCGCTCGGCCATCTCCAGGATGCGCCGCTTGTCCCCACGCCGGGGACGATGCACGTCGACCTTCGTCCCCCGGAGCTCCGAAAGATACCCCTCCAGGGGGGCCAGCGCGTCGTCGCTCTCGTCCGTCTCCACGAGGATCTCGCGCGGAACGGCGCTGCCCGAGTCGTAAAACTGGGGGACAAACTGGAGCGCCACGGCGTCGGCCGACGCCTCCGCGTAGTTGTCGAGGAGAAAAGAATCGCGGTTGACGATCTGGCCCCCGCGCACCGCGAAGACCTGCACGCAGGCGGATTCCCCCTCGGCATACGCCCCGAAGGCGTCGAAGGAGTCTTCGGAGGCGATCGTCGCCTGCTGGCGGTCGCGGACGTGGGTGAGGGCCGAGAGCTCGTCACGAAGCTTCGCCGCTTTCTCGAAATCCATCTCGCGAGCCGCCTCCTTCATCGCTACCTCGCGCTCGCGGATGAGATGGTCGACCCTACCCTCCAGAAAGGCAACGACGTCCGTAATTATGGCATCGTAGTCGGGCTTGGAGATGGCGCCTACGCACGGCGCCGCCGAGCGCCCGATGTGGTAGTTAAGACACGGCACCCCGCTCCTGCGCCCCGGCTCGGGGCCTCGACACTTCCTGAACCTAAAGGTCTTGTTCAGAACGTCCAGCGTCGAGTGGACGGAGCCCGCACTCGGGAACGGCCCGAAGTAGCGATGGCGGCTATCCCTGGTCGCCCTCGTGGCGTAGACCTTCGGGTACTCGTCCCCCGTCGTTACCACGATGTACGGGTAGCTCTTGTCGTCCTTGAGGGAGGCGTTGAAGCGCGGACGGTGGCGCTTTATAAGGTTCGCCTCCAGCACCAGCGCCTCGGTCTCGCTCCTCGTGACGATGAAGTCTATGCGCCGGACGCGCTCGCGGAGCTCCCCGATCTTCGGCCGCCCGTCGCCGGACTTCGTGAAGTAATTGGCGACGCGGGAGCGTATGTTCTTGGCCTTGCCAACATAGATAACCTGATCCTCGGCATCCCTGAAAATGTAGACGCCGGGCGAAGTCGGTAGGTGTGATCGGTCGAGATACCCGTTTTTCTGAGCCATTAATAAGATTATATCCCCCGCGGCGCCGGAGCCCCGCGCGAACCCGCACGTCTACGGGTCGACAGCCGTTCCGGAGGCATGGACCGTATTTTGGAGAAACGAAAAGGCCAGGGTCCCGAAGGACCCCGGCCAACCTTACTTATGCTTGCGTGATGCTCTCAGACGCGGCTGACCTTCTCGCAGCCAGTGACCTGATCGTAGCGGTCGGCAGTGATTACATCGGTACCGGCTCCGCAGTCGACTACGTCGCCCAGCCCGTCGCCCGCAGACACGATCGTGTCGTTCTCAGTGCCGCCGAGGATGCGATCGGAGCCCGCCCCGCCCTTGAGAGAATCGGCCCCAGCGTCACCCCGAACGAGGTCGTCACCCTGCCCGCCGCTCACCGTATCCTTGCCCGCCCCACCAGAGAGGTAATCCCCGCCGCCCACCCCCCCGATGACGTCGTCCCCGCTCGTGCCGTAGATCGTCTCCGCGTAGGAGTGGCCGTAGAAGCTGGCCGCCAGAGCGGTGCCCGCCGTAAGCATGAGGGCCAGGGCCGCTACCGTAACCATAACCATGATCCGCTTCATCTCCGTACTCCCTTTCAGTTCGTCCTCCCTACCTTTAGAACGATAACGGGACAAGGTGACACAACGGGCGCAATGGGATAACAGTTTCGCAACGACTGAATTACTTCTCGGGCAAGCATAAACAGAAGAGACCGTCTGAAAAAGCGTCGGTGGATGGCTTACGGTCCGATCTATGTCGAGCAAGAAATACTCGACGGACCTCTCGGACGCCGAATGGTCGCTGCTGAAGCCACATCTTCCGGCACCGAAACGGCGTGGGAGACCCAGACTCCACAGCATCCGCGGGATCCTCAACGCCGTCTTCTACGCGCTGAAGTCCGGCTGCCAATGGAGGATGCTGCCGAAGGACTTCCCGCCCTGGAAGACGGTGTTCCATTACTTCAGGGCGTGGAGGCTCGACGGCACCTGGCAGGGGCTCAACCGGGCGATGCGGCGGCGGCTGAGGGAGCAAATCGGCCGGGAGCCCGAGCCGAGCGCGGGCATCGTCGATGCGCAGTCCGTGAAGACGAGCGGAGGCGGCGGCGAACAGAGGGGCTTCGACGGCGGCAAGAAGGTGAGAGGCAGGAAGCGCCACATCTTGGTGGACACCGAAGGGCTCGTGGTCGAGGCGAGGGTCCACAGCGCGAAGGTCCCCGACCAAGACGGGATCAAGCGCTTGCTAGAGCCCGCACGGGATCGGCTCCCGCGCCTCTCGTACCTGTGGGTCGATGCCGTCTACCGGGGTAGGGGGAAGGAGTGGGTCGAGGAGGAGCTCGGCGTGGAGGTCGAGGTCGTCAACCGCTCCCCGAAGCCTCCTCCCGAGAAGGTTTTGCGGATCTGGGCGAGAGAGTGGTTCGAAGAGGGCCGCGAGATGGACCTCGGCAAGCTGCCCAAACGCCCGCCGGCCTTCGAGAACCTGCCGCGCCGCTGGGTGGCCAAGCGCACCTTCGCCTGGATCTCGCACAACCGCCGGATGGGCTAGGACCACGAGCGGTTGTGCGCCACCGGGGAGGCTTTCGTCTACGCCGCGATGGCGTGGCTCATGGCGAGAAGATTGGCGCGCCGAGCCTAAGGCCCTTCCAGGGGCACCCGTTCGATCGTCGTTACCCGGTCGTGCTCGTAGCTCGCCACGTCGAGCGCGTCGACGGAGCCCTCGATCTCGAACTCCCCGCGGTTGAGCCCGTCGGCGAGCCGCTTGCAGACCATCGGGTCGAGCGAGTTGGCGATGCCGATATGAGGAATGAACGGGATGTCGAGCCTGAGGTGCGGCGCCAGCGGGCCCCCGTAGAGGCGGTCGTGCAGCTTGACGATCCCGCTGTGGCCCTCGTCGGGGACCAGGAAGACGTGGGTGTACTCATTCGTGGCGTCCTTGACCACCGTGGCGCACCTGCACGCGAAGCGTATCCCCTCGACGCCCCGGGCGCGCTCCCTCACGTGCCCGAGGAAACGCCCGCGGTCGAAGCCGAAGACGGGGAACACGAACGTGAAGTGGGGATCGGCCACCCCGTAGTAGAGCTCGTCGTGCTCGGCCCGGATGGACTGCACCCAACCGAGGTCTTCCCGCGACACCGTCGGGTAGTTGACGACCACCAGGGATACCTTACCGTCCTTCCCCACGTCCGAGCGTACCGCCGACATCATAACCCTGCCAACCATCTCAGCGTAGCCAGCCACCAACTTCTTTTTCAGACGGTCTCGAAGCGCGGGTTCCCAGAAACTCACTTCTTACTAGCGTGGGCTTATCGGGTTCTGCGGCGGGACTGGCTGGGTCGGATGGTGGAGCCCGGCGGGATCATCTCGTTGCCGCCTGCCCTCGCGTAGCCGAAGCCCGATATCCAGCCGCCGACGGCGCCGGAGAGCGTGGAGACGAGGGCGCCCGCGATCCCCAACGGGTCGGGGTCGGAGACCAGCACGAGCAGGCCTGCGACCAGGGCGAGCGCCGCCGAGGCGAATGCCGCGCTCCGGCGCCGTCCGTAGTACGCACGCGTAGCGTAGAGAGCGTACAGGACAAGTGCAGTGGCCACGATCAGCAGCAGGGGGAACACGTAGAGGACGGGGCTTCCGTCGAGACCGGCGAAGAGGGCGGGCCTGAACATCTGGTCGCGGCCGTCGAGGCCGTAGGCGACCGCCGCCCAGGAGAGGACGAAAAAGCACGCCCATCCGACCAGCGCGCCGATGCCCGCTCCTACACGCATCCCGAAGCCGCGCTCCACCCGGTAGGTGCGCGACCCAAGAAAGAACGCGAGGACCATGGCCGGCAGGATCAGGACGAGCCCATAGAACGAGAGGCGGCTCAGAACCTGCCCAAACCCCGCGCCGTCGCCGACGTAGCGGATGGGGAGAGCGAGTAGCGTCGCAGCCGCCAGGAACGCGAGAATGCCCATGTATACCCAGGTGACGCAACCGAAGGCGCGGCGGTAGCGCGGGTGGATCCCTTCTTCCCGTCCCCCGTCCCGCTCCGGCTCGCCCCGCCCCGGGGCGCCGCTACGAGACACGACGCTCCGTGAGCCCCGATAACGTGGAAAGTCCACCCTCGAAATGCTTCAACAGGGTCGGGGCGACGTCCGTGATCCGACGGGGCACCCTCACGCCCTCCAAGAGCCCGGCGGCGAGCACGAAGACGTTCGAGTCCGATGTGTGCAGCGAGCCGTGATCGCTCTCGACGTGGTACTTGCCGGAGACCTCGCCGAAGGTGTAACCCGGGGAGGCCGAGAGCACGACGTCGCCACACCTCTCGGACCTTACGCATCCCCACAAACGCTCCAGCGCGTCCGGGTACTCACCGTAAGAGATCTCGCCTTCCAATACCTCGATCTCCAAAGCCCGCAGGTCCCCCACGAGCTCCCAGCGCCGCCCGGCCGCATCACGCGGAGCTCGAATACCAACTCCGTCGGAACGGAACTTAAGCTCCATCCCGGCCCTGCGAGCCACGACCCAGCCGTCATCTCTCCACGCGGCGATGTCGATACCGCGGCGAGAAAGCACCCTCCCGATTACGGCCTCGCGTTCCGCATCGGAGGAGGCCCGCTCGGGGAGGTACAGAAGGGCCGAGCGACCGTTTGGTACGGCTACGATGTCGATCCCGGGGCCGAAACTTGCCCTGGACCCTATCGACGTTCCTTCCCCGAGGATACGTCCGAGGTCGATGTAGCGGCGCTTGTTGGAAAGGAGCGGGGTGTGCCCGTGGTCCGCCAGCGCGATGACCGCGTAATCTTCGAGCAGCTTCTCCGCGCCGCCGGCAGCGTCGAAAATCTCCGACACATAGCCGTCGAGGGTCGCCACGTACTCCCTCTGAGCGGCGAGGCCCTTGTGGTGAGCGATCGAGTCTCCCTTGAAAAAGTAGACGAGGTTGAACGGCGCGACCTTCTCTTTGAGGAACATGGCCCCAACGCGCGCGGCGTACTCGTCGTTTATGCCGGCGGAGCGCGAGATCCCCCCGACCCCGGTCCTACCCTGCAGCCCCGTGTCGCGGCTGTAGAACAAGTCGCCCATGAAATACTCTTTCGGCCCGCCGACCGAGGGGCCCAGCAACGCGCTGTTCGCCGCCACGTGGCTGACGCTCCTCAGGCGCACCGGGTGATCGTGCGGCCCGCGCCTCACCGGAAAGTTCACGCAGGCCCCGTCTATACCGAGCTCGTGAAGCTTCTCGAAGATCGTCGGGGCGAGCAGGTCATCCCGGTTCATCCGCCAGACGTTGTTGTGGAAGACCTTCAAGGGACCCGTCGAAAGGACGGTCTCCCTCGTCGCCCCGTAGACGACGACCCTGCCTTCATCCCTGTGGTACCAGGCGTGGCCGATGATGCCGCTCCCTGCGGGGGCCTCGCCCGTGGCGATCGCCGCCGTCGCCGCGGGCGTGATGCTCGGGAAGACCGAGACCGCATCCCAGACGGCCTCGCCGCTCCTGGCAAGATGGGCCAGAGCCGGGGCCTCGCCGTCCCGGATCGCAGCGCGCAACACATCCGGTCTTATGCCATCGAGCACCATCATCAGAACAGGTCTGGGCAAGTTTGGATCATCCTCCACAAAGCCATAGTCTCCTTGCAAACCAGGTTATTCTATCCGATAAGGCCTCGAGGCCGGTTCGGGAGCTGGCACAAAAACCCCGCAGCCCCGTCCACGAGCCTCAGCCCGAGCTCGAAACAGGCGTACCATGTGCTAAAGTTTTATACTGTTGCGCCGATAACTTGTAGGATGCAACTGGATGCGGGAGCGCGATACCGGACGCTCCGTGGCCCCTTCGGCGTCCTACATGGTCATCGGGCGGAGAGCAGGAAAATATGGAGCAAGACAACAGGAGGCTGGGGCGCGAGCGGGACGCGGAGTTACGCTTCCTGCGCTCCATAGTCGAGAATGCGAACGACGCGATCCTGGTAACGGAGGGCACCCCGATCGAGGAACCCGGCCCGAAGATCGTCTACGTGAACGAGACCTTTACGAGGATGACCGGTTACACCCTGGAGGACGTAAAGGGCAGAACACCGCGCATCTTGCAGGGGCCGGGGACGGATCGAGCGGCGCGAGACGAGATCCGGGCGGCGCTGGAACGGTGGCGGGCGGTGCGCGTGGAGCTCCGGAATTACCACAAGGACGGCACGGAGTTCTGGGTGGAGCTCAACATTGTGCCGGTTTTAGACGACGATGGACTGTACACCCACTGGGTCTCCGTGCAGCGTGACGTCACCGAGCGCAAGCGACAAGAAGAAAAGAAGCGCAAGAGCGAAGAGGCGTTCCGCGCCGCACTCTCCGAGCAAGCCTCCGACATCGTCCTCATAGTAGGGGCGGACGGCGTCGTGCGCTACGGTAGCCCATCGCTCGAGAACACGCTGGGCTACCGGCCCGAGGAGGTCGTGGGCACTCATGTCTCCGCCTACGTACATCAGGACGACGCGGAGGAAGCTCTGAGCGCCTTCGAGGAGGTGCTCGGCGGCCCGGGAGTCGGGAACAAGCCCAGCGGGCTGCGCGTGAGGCACAAGGACGGTTCTTGGCACCACTTCGAAGCGGTGGGCACGAACATGATCGACGACCCGAGCGTCGGTGGCGTAGTAGTCAACGCCTGGGAAGTCACCGGGCGCAAGAGGGTCGAGGACGAGCTCAAGCTGAGGGACCGGGCCATCGCCGCCTCCTCCAACGGCATCGTCATCACCGACCCGAACCGCCCCGACAACCCGATCATCTACGTGAACCCGAGGTTCGAGCAGATCACCGGCTACGGGGCCGAGGAGATTTTGGGACAAAATTGCCGCGTCCTGGCGAACGGCGACCGGGAGCAGCCGGGCATCGACGAGCTCAGGATCGCGATCAAGGAAGGCAGAGAGTGGTCGGGCCCCTTGCGCAACTACAAAAAGGACGGCACGCTGTTCTGGAACGAGCTGTACATAGCTCCGGTGCGCGACGAGGACGGCCGCGTCGTGAACTTCATCGGCGTCCAAAAGGACGTGACCGAGCGGAAGGAGTTGGAAGAGAAGCTGGCACACCAGGCCTTCCACGATCCGCTGACCGACCTGCCCAACCGCAGCCTGTTCCTCGAGCGCGTGGATCATGCCCTCAAGCGCGCGAGCCGGCGGGGTGACAGAGTGGCGGTCCTGTTCATGGATCTGGACAACTTCAAGGTCATAAACGACTCCCTGGGCCACGAGGTCGGGGACGAGCTGCTGGTCGCGGTCGCGGACCGTCTCTCGTCGTGCCTGAGACCCGCCGATACCGCCGCTCGCCTCGGCGGGGACGAGTTCGTGGTCCTGTTGGAGGATGTAGAGGACCCGGAGGAGGCTACGAACGTGGCCGTCCGGATCGAGGAGGCACTCAGGGCGCCGTTCCGGGTCGGGGGTCACAACCTCTTCGTCACGACCAGCGTCGGGGTCGCCCTCGGCGGGGACGATGGGAACCGCTCCGGCGACCTCCTTCGAAACGCAGACCTCGCGATGTATCGCGCGAAGGATGGAGGTAAAAACAGCCACGCCGTCTTCGAGCCGGGCATGAACGAGAAGGCCCTGGAGCGGCTGGGGATGGAGGCAGATCTTCGCCGCGCCCTCGATAAGGAGGAGTTCAGGGTCTACTACCAACCCAAGGTCTCCTTGAGGTCGGGCAAGATCGTGGCCCAGGAGGCGCTGGTGCGCTGGGAGCACCCCGAACGCGGCCTGGTCACCCCGGCGGAGTTCATCCCCCTGGCCGAAGAAACGGGGCTCATCGTTCACCTTGGTCGTTGGGTCCTGGAACAAGCCTGTCGGCAGCTCGGCGAGTGGCAAAATCTGTACCCCACCGATGCGCCGCTCAGGATGAGCGTCAACCTTTCGGCGGCGCAGTTTAAGCACCCGGATCTGGGCGAAAGCGTCGCGGAGGTCCTGCGACGAACCCGTCTCGACCCGCGCGACCTGATCCTGGAGATCACCGAGAGCATGGTCGTGGAGGACGTGGGCGCCGCCCTCGCCACGCTTCAGGAACTCAAGTCACTTGGCGTCAAGATCGCTGTGGACGACTTCGGCACAGGTTACTCCTCGCTCTCCTACCTCAAGAAGTTCCCCGTCGACTACCTCAAGATCGACCGCTCCTTTGTCGAGGGGCTCGGGCGCGACTCCAAGGACGAAGGCCTCGTCGCGGCCTCTATCGAGCTCGCGCACGCCCTGGGCCTGGAAGCGATTGCCGAGGGCGTGGAGACCGTCGAGCAACTCGAACACCTGCGGGCTCTGGGGTGCGAGTTGGCCCAGGGCTTCTACTTTCAGAGGCCCTCCCCCAGCGACACGACCTCGAAATCCCTCGCCACCCTCTTCGCTTGAAATAGAGGTGCGCGGAAGGTCCTTCCGCGCACCACGTCAGCCCTTTCTCCCGGAAGCGGGGGTGAGCGCTTGGAAATCTACTGCGCCGCGGGCCCTACCAGGTCGCCGCTTCGGCTACGTGTTAGCTTGCGGCCTTTGCCGCTTCGGGGAGAAGGTCACGGAGAAAGTGCCCCGTGTGGGAGGATTCGACGCCCGCGATCTCCTCGGGAGTACCGGTCGCGACGATCTCGCCGCCCCCGTTTCCGCCCTCCGGCCCGAGGTCGATCACGTGGTCCGATGAGCGGATCACATCCAGGTTGTGCTCGATGACGATCACGGTGTTCCCCGCGTCCACGAGCCTGTGCAGAATCTGCAAAAGCTTCTCGACGTCGGCGAAGTGCAGGCCCGTCGTCGGTTCGTCGAGGATGTAGACCGTCTTACCCGTTGCGCGCTTTCCGAGCTCGCTGGCGAGCTTGACCCGCTGGGCTTCGCCGCCCGAGAGCGTGGTCGCCGGCTGCCCGAGGCGCACGTAGCCCAGGCCCACGTCGCGCAGCGTTTCCATCCGGCGCGCGATGGCGGGGACGGGCGCGAAGAACCCGCATGCCTCATCCACCGTCATCTCCAGCACGTCGGAGATCGACTTTCCCTTGTAGGTAACGCGGAGGGTCTCGGCGTTGTAGCGGCGGCCCTTGCAGACCTCGCAAGGGACGTAGACGTCCGGGAGGAAGTGCATCTCTATCCGGATCTGCCCGTCGCCCCGGCACGCCTCACAGCGCCCGCCCTTGACGTTGAAGCTGAAGCGCCCCGGCTTGTAGCCCCGGATCTTCGCCTCCGGCGTCGCCGCGAAAAGCTGGCGGATGTGGTCGAAAACCTTTGTGTACGTCGCGGGGTTGGACCGCGGGGTGCGACCGATCGGGCTCTGATCTATGTCGATGACCTTATCGACTCCATCGGTGCCCTTGATCCCCGCGTGGCGGCCGGGCCGGTGCTTGCCGCGGCCCACAGCGTTCGCCAGCGCCTTGTACAAAATCTCGTTGACGAGCGTGCTCTTCCCCGAGCCCGACACCCCCGTCACGCTCGTGAGGATGCCCAGTGGGAACCTCACGTCCACGTCCTTGAGGTTGTTCTCCATCGCCCCGAGAATCTGTATCTCGCCGGTCGGCTCACGGCAGCCCTCCCGTGGCTCGACGCGACGCCGTCCCGAGAGGAACTGCCCGGTAATGGAACGCTCCTCGGCTTCTATGTCCTCGACCGTACCCTGGGCGATGATCTCGCCGCCGTGTACCCCGGCTCCGGGACCGACGTCGATAAGATGGTCGGCCGCCCGAATGGTCTCCTCATCGTGCTCGACCACGATGAGCGTGTTCCCGAGATCTCGCAGCTTCTCCAGTGTTCCGAGCAGGCGACGGTTATCTCGCTGGTGGAGCCCGATGGAGGGCTCATCCAGCACGTACAGCACGCCCACGAGCCCGCTTCCGACCTGGCTAGCCAAGCGTATCCTCTGCGCCTCGCCGCCCGAGAGGGTCCCCGCCGAGCGGCTGAGGGTGAGGTATCCGAGGCCGACGTCCACGAGGAATCCCAGACGCTCCCTGATCTCCTTGACCACCCGCTCGGCGATGATCCACTCTCGCGCGGTGAACTCGACCTCCCCGAAAAACCACTGCGCGTCCGTGACGCTCATGATCGTGAAGTCGTTGATGTTCTTGCCGCCGACCGTGACAGCTAGCGCCTCGGGTCGGAGCCGCGCACCGTGGCACTTCGGACACGGGACATGACTCATGAACTCCTCGATCTTCTCGCGCTGGTACTCGGAGTCGGTCTCCAGGTAGCGCTTTTCGAGGTTCCCCACTACCCCGTCGAACTGCGTCATGTACTGACGCTTGCGCCCGTAGCGGTTGCGGTAGGAGACGTAGATCCTCTCCCCCTCGGTCCCGAACAAGATGATCTTCCTGTGCTCCTCGGGGAGATCCCGCCAGCTTACGTCGAGGTCTATCCCGTACTTCTCGGCGAGCCCTTGCAACACGCTCACGTGGTATTCCGTCTGGGAGTTGGACCAGGGCACGATCGCGCCCTCGTTCACGCTCAAATCCTCGTTGGGGACCGCGAGCTCCGGGTCTATCTCCAGCCGGCTCCCGAGCCCGTCGCAGCGCGGACAAGCCCCGTGCGGGTTGTTGAACGAGAACGTCCTCGGCTGTATCTCGGCGATCGAGGCGCCGCAGTTCGTGCAGGTGAAGTTCTCCGAGAAGAGCATCGACTCCCCGGCGCTGTCCTTCTCCACGGTCTCCACGAGCACCAGCCCGTCGCCGAGTTGCAGCGCCGTCTCGACGGAGTCGGTGAGCCGGCGCTCGATCCCCTCACGCACCACGAGCCTGTCGACGACGACCTCGATATCGTGCTTCTGGTTTTTGTCCAGCCCCAACTCGACCGGCAGCTCGTGGAGCTCGCCGTCGACCCGCACGCGAGCGTAGCCCGCCTCGGCGAACTCTTTGAACATCTTCCCGTGCTCGCCCTTGCGGCCCCGCACCACCGGTGCCAGGATCATAAATCGCGTCATCTCGGGGAGCGTCAGCACCTTCTCGACCATCTGTTGCGGGGTCGAGGAGGCGACCGGGAAACCGCAGACGTGGCAGTGGGGACGCCCGGCACGGGCATAGAGGAGGCGCAGGTAGTCGTAGATCTCGGTGACGGTCGCGACCGTCGAGCGGGGGTTGTTGCTCGTCGTCTTCTGATCTATCGAGACCGCCGGCGAGAGCCCGTCGATGTGGTCGACGTCGGGCTTGTCCATCTGCCCGAGAAACTGGCGGGCATAGGCAGAGAGGCTCTCGACATAGCGCCGCTGGCCCTCGGCGTAGATGGTGTCGAAGGCGAGGGAGGACTTACCGCTCCCGGAGAGCCCCGTCACGACTACCATCACGTCGCGCGGCATGCTCACCGTCACGTCCTTCAAGTTGTGCTCGCGCGCCCCGCGGACGACAATCTGATTCTCGGCGATCTTCGGCTACCCCTTCTTAGTCCTACTGAGCCTGCTCCACAAAAGTATACGGCCCCCGCTCGGGAGGCCAAGTACGAGAAGCATGCCCCGTATTTTACCATCCGCCCGTCGCTCGTTTATAGTGAATGCGTCCCCTCCAGGGATTCCGTGGCCGGCCCTCGTCTGGAGAACGATGACCCTCGAAGAGTTTTTCGACAACCTGGTAGGCGAGTTGAAGGGGCGGCGTGTTGTGCAAGGCGACCCCACCCGCACGGTCCGTGGGATCGCCCCGGATGACGCCGCCGAGGGCTGGCTCGGCCCGGACGAGGTGGTCGTGACCGCCCGCGAGGCTCTCGACGAGGGCTTCCTGGACGACATCGTAGAGGGGGGCGCCCCCGCGGTGGTCTGGCGCGCGAAGGTGGAGCCTTCGGCCGATACCGTGCGCAAGGTCGAGGGGAAGGGGATAGGGCTCGCGATACTCCCTCACGAGGTTCCGCTGCGACGGGTGAGCTTTCTTTCCAGGGAAGGATCGAAGCCCGTCACCGACGACACCAGCGGCGACGGTCTCTTGCGCTACTCACACGGTACGGCGCGCACCCTGCTGGAGCCGTCGGGTGGCGCATCCTCGGTGGAAGGGCTCGCGGAGAAGCTCGCGGGCCTTCTCGAGCGTTCCGTGGTGGTCGAGGACCCGGTGGGCCGCCTGCTGGCGGAGGCAGACCCGGGGGGCAAGCCCGGCGGTTCGGCCGCCGCCCTCCGCGCTTTTCTGGAGGAGCACGGGCTCAGGGCCTCCCGCGCTTCGGGGATCGAAGAAACCCGACGAGAGCGACGGGACCGTTACGCGCGTCTCCCTGGTGGCTTTCTCTCCGTCCCCGTCGAGCGCTGGCGTGCCACCGACAGGGAGCTCTTCTGGACGCCCGTCGGGACCGGTACGCCCGCAGGCTACCTGTGGATGCACCTCGAGGACGCCCCTCTGGGACCGCGGGACATCGTGGTGCTGTACTGGTCCGTCCGGGCGCTGGAGGCAGAGCTCGGCAAGGAGCGCGTGCGCCTCGAGACGGAGCTCGGCGTCCGGGGAGACTTCGTGGACGACGTCATCTCGGGGCACCACGGGAACCTGGACCTCCTCTTGCAAAGGGCCCGCTATCTCGGCGCCGACCTCGCCGCGGGCGCCATGGCCGTGGTGGTGGACATAGACGACTTCGCGGGGTACCTGAGTCGGCGGCGGCTGAAGGAGCCGGCGATCCAGGAGCTCAAGAGGCGTCTCGCCGACGCCGTCCGCCTTCAAGCCCGCGACCTCTTCTCGAACTTTCTGCTCGGGCCTCGCTCGGACAACGTCATCCTCTTCGTCGGCCCCTCGGAGGGCGTCCCGCCGAAGGAGCTCTCGGACATGGCCCTCGACCTGGCCTCTCGCGTGCAACGCTACGTCAAGGGGCTCCTACCGGACCTGACGGTCTCCATCGGCATCGGGCGGTTCAAGGAAAACCCATCCGCCCTCTCGGACGCCTACTCCGAGGCCGAGGTGGCGCTCGAGATAGGACACAGGATCCAGGGTCCCTCTTCTATCTCAACCTTCGAGCAAACGGGCACCTACAAGCTCCTCTTCCGCGTCCTGCAAGAGGAGCCGGAAGAGCTCGAGACGTTCTACGCCGATACCCTGGAACCCGTGGTCCGCTACGACTCCCGTTACGGCACCGAGCTCGTCCACACCCTCACCACCTACCTCGGCAACGATGCCTCGACCGCCAAGACAGCCTCCGGGCTCTTCGCTCACCGCCACACGATCCGCTACCGCCTCGACCGTGTCCGCGAACTCACTCGCCTCGACGTGGACAAAAGCGAGGACCGCGAACGGCTCACCCTGGGCATAAAGTCCATGCAGCTCCTCGGACGTTCCCCTGAAAAGCCGTCCAGCTTCAACGACCGCTAAAACGCCTTTTTCGAGGCTCTCCTCGCGTAGACACCCTCGCAGGCCAACCCGGAGATGCGATACATGCGCTCCTCACCCACCCCCGGCATCCCCCATCGAGCCCGCCGGCGTGAGAAGACACCCACCCTAGTGAGGGCGATGTCGTCGAGAAAAGGTCGTCCAGTGTGGGACGGAAGTAAAAGCACTCGTCGCATCCTGCACGTCGCGTAGCTGTACAAGCAGGCTAGCGTTTTTGGCGTGCATCTTTGGACATAGGGCCAAAGCCCCCCTCGGGGGCCGTGCCTAGACTACTCGCATTACGTATACACCCCGTAAGAAGGAGGCACCCGTGCGGAGGTTCGTTGTACTAACGGTAGCGGCGCTGTTACTTGTGGCGGCGGTGCCCGGGCTGGCACTGGCGCAGGAAGAGGCGCCGCCGACGGTCGAGGAGATGGTGCTCGCGATAGATACCCTGTGGGTTATCGTGGCGGCGATGCTCATCATCTTCATGCAAGCGGGCTTCGCGATGTTGGAGGTAGGCTTCTCACGCATGAAGAACGTTGGTAGCGTCGTCGCCAAGATCCTGGCGATGATGGGCATAGGCATCGTCATGTTCTGGGCGGTAGGCTTTGGCCTTACCTTCTCCGACGGCGGCGTGCTCAACTCGGTTATAGGCACCGAAGGCTTCTTCCTCGCCGGCAACGCGGAGACCTACGCGGGTCTGACGTGGACGGCGGTCCCGATCTCCGCCAAGTTCCTCTTTCAGGTCGCTTTCGCGCTCGTCTCCCTCGCTATCGTCTGGGGGACGATGCTGGAGCGGACGAAGTTCGCCGTGTACTGCATCTTCGCCGTGGTCTTCTCGGGGCTAATCTACCCGATCGTCGGGCACTGGATCTGGGGCGCGGGTTGGCTCGCGGGCTTCGGCATGCAGGACTTCGCGGGCTCCACCGTCGTCCACCTCTCCGGCGCCATAGCGGCGCTCGCCGGCACCCTGCTGCTCGGTCCCCGCATCGGCAAGTACGATGACGATGGACGGCCACAAACCATCTCCGGCCATAACATGCCGCTCGCGGTCCTCGGGGTCATCATCCTCTGGATCGGCTGGTTCGGCTTCAACCCCGGCTCCACGATGGCCGCTGTCGGCGCCTCCTTCGCCGACATCGCCCTCACGACCAACCTCGCGGCCGGCGCCGGTGTCCTCGGGGCCATGCTCATGAGCTACGCCTACCGCCGCCACGTCGACGTCGGGATGGCGGGCAACGGCGCCATCGCCGCGCTCGTCGCCATCACCGCGGCCTGCGCCTTCGTTGACCCCTGGGCCGCGATCGTTATAGGCTTTATCGCCGGCATCATCATGTACTCCGTCCTTCTCTTCGTGGACAGCATCGGTGTCGACGACCCCCTAGGCGCCATCGCCGCCCACGGCATGGGCGGGATCTGGGGCACGCTCTCGACCGGCCTCTTCGCCACCCCCGCCCTCGTCGAGGCGACCGGCGTGGGCAACCCCGGCCTCTTCTACGGCGGCGGCTTCGCCCAGCTCGGCGTGCAGGCCCTCGGCATCGTCGTCTGCGGCGGCTTCGTCTTCCTCGTCTCCTACGGCGTCTTCGCCGCCCTCAAGGCGACCATAGGGCTGCGAGTCAAGCCCGAGCACGAGCTCGACGGGCTCGATATCTCCGAGCACGGCGTCTACGGTTACTCCGAGCAGCTTATTGCTACCGACTACCAGAACGGGAGCGGCAGCAACGAAAGCGACCTTCACGAGCCGCTCGACGGCAGAAGAACCGCCAGGGGCACGGCCTAGCGCACCAGGCTCGGCCGGCGGGGCTCGTCCCCGCCGGCCGCCCCATCCGAGGCCCCGGAGGTCGCTCCGGGGCTTTCGGGCGTCCCGTTCGACGCAGACCTACAACCCTCATAGAAAGCGGGCATGGAACAGAACAGACCCCTGGCGCAAGGCGCCGGAACCAACGTCGTGGTCAACGTCTACCTCGACCGGGTGGAGCTCGTCTCTGGATGGCAGGGCCAGAACATCATAGCGATGGGGCTCAGGCAGGTGGTCGACGCCACGGTGCGTGGCGTCATCAACGCCACCCTTACCATAGAAACGAACGATGGCCGCCAGATAAGCATCGAACGTATGGCTCCACCCGACGCCCGGCGGATCAAAACCGCCATCGAACAGCAGAAGAAGACCGCTGGCCTGTACGAGTAGTCGACATCCGGTAGCCCTCAGCCAACCGCCACTCGCGCGCTGCTACGACGCTCTTTCTGACCACATAACCGGAGGTGAACGCCTGCGGCGCGGAATCTTCTACCTTCCGCCCGCTGGAGGCTCTCGGCTACAGGAGATCCCGGCGGCTCTTGAGGCCCATCTTCCTCAAGATGCTGGAGACGTGGTTTTTGGCGGTGTAGAGGCTTATATAGAGCTCGGAGGAGATCTCGGCGTTCGTGTAACGCCTGAGCATGAGCGCCAGTACCTCCCGCTCCTTCGGCGTGAGACGGGCCTCGTCAGCCGCGCTGGCGACGCGTTGCTTCGCCTCGTCGTTCGCGGTGGAGAGCAGCCAGACCTTCTCACCGTCCTCCACGCGTCTCAGGGCATCGGGCAGCTCCGTTCCGCCTATCCCCTTATGCAAATAGCCGTCGGCTCCGGCGAGAACTGCCGCCGCCACGTCCTCGGCCCCGGTATGAGCGGTAAACAGGACGACGAGCGGAGACCGGGACCTCCCCTTGATCTCCCGACAAGCTTCGATACCGGAGTCCTCTCCTTCGAGCCTCAGATCGAGCAGAACGAGGTCGGGACGCAGATCGTCGGCGAGACGGACGGCGTCTCGGGCGGTCTGGGCTTCTCCCATCACCTCCATGCCCTCGGCAGAATCCAGCAGGTACTTCACGCCGTAGCGCATGGCCGGGTGATCGTCTACAAGCAGGATCCTCATCAGGGGAACCTCAACTCGACCGTCGTTCCGGTTCCGGGGGCGGAGGAGATCCCAAGCTTTGCCCCCACCTCCTCGGCCCGGGAGCGCATGGAGTGAAGGCCGTAACCGCCCCCCTGCGTCGTCGGGTCGAAGCCACATCCGTCGTCGCGTAGGGCGAGCACGAAGCCACTACCCTCGCGGCGCGTTTGAAGCCACAGGTTGCGCGCCCCCGAATGCTTTGCGGCGTTCCACGCCGCCTCGGCGAAGACGCGGTGAGCAACGCCGAGCTGGTGCGGCGAGAGC
>JADDPY010000225.1 GCA_016781635.1 Rubrobacter sp. | reverse complement strand
CAAGGAAAGCGTGGGCCCGTTCCGCAACACGCTGGCGAGCTCATACGTCCACCGGATGCGGGCAGACGAAGCCCGGATGATGACCGGCCTGCGGGCGTCGGCCCTGCCGGACGATACCCTGCAACTTGAGCCGGGCGCCGCCTACCTGGTGGACACCCGTGGTACGTTGCACCGGGTGCAGATCCCCCTCATGCGACCCGAGGACGTGGCGCGCGTTGGCGAACGAATTCGCGATTCCCTGACTGAATCACGGCGACCGATCGGCTTCCCGATCCCGGCCCGTCAGCCACAGAATAGTCAGGAATCAGTCAAAGAATCGCCATCGATAAATCATGACTATTCGGCTTCCCAAAGCCCTGAACCGCTCTCACCGGAGGCAGCGCGTATCGTGGCGCTGTTTCTTGAAGGCAAAGACGCCGGCGCCATCGTCACCGAACTGACCGGCATGACCAGCAAGAACGGCAAGCCCTATTTGACCAAGCTGGCCGAGGTGCAGGCCGTTATTCGGGACACGCTTAAACAGCGGTTGCAGGCAGCGTAAACTCACCATCATGCTGCTCCTCTGCAATCGTCAGAGTTGGACATATACCTAGCCTTCCAGGATTATGCTTGCTGTATAGGCAAAGGATGGCGCATGGTGGAGATCACGGCCGAGCAAGTTGCCCAGTTCGAACACTATGTGCGCTTCGTGAGCTATGACCCCGCGCAAAACCGGCAGCGCTTCTACCTGCTCAGCTGGCAGCGTTCGCTTGACGATGAAACCGTCCTCATGTGCACGTGGGGTCGGCTGGGCACACTCGGCCGCTCACGGATCATTCATTTCCCCGAACACTCACCCGTTGCAACGAGCCTCGAACGCCTGATCAAACGGCGGCTCCGGCGCGGCTATCACGTGATCGAGTGGTACTAAGCACTGCAGATCCCATCGTGACCTTTCGTTGTGCTTCCATGGGCAATGCGGCAGCGGCAAGCCCACGTGAGCATCTGCTAAAATACAGGGAGGGAGTTGTTCCCCGACAGGGAAGG
>JADDPY010000371.1 GCA_016781635.1 Rubrobacter sp. | reverse complement strand
CGGCCGCCGGACGGGTCGAGCTGTTCGGCGACGAGCGCGCCCGCGCAATCGTCCGCGATCACCGCGGCGCACCGCCTGCCGAGATCCTCGAGGCCCTCGTGTCCGCGGTGACCACCTTCGCCAGAGGTCCGCTCGCCGACGACCTCTGCTTGATCGCCATCCGCGCACAGTTGCCCGCTGCCGAGACGTCCACTGGACACCCGGGCAGTGTGGTCAGGCCGCTGCCTCGCTCGGCACACCCGTCTCGCTGATGGGCGACGTTCTCCTTGGATGGCGCTGCGAACGGGGCGTGGTGAGGAGTGGCAGGCAGGCGACGCGCGCGACGGCGGGGGAAGTACAGCAACGCCCCTCAAGTACGAGGGGCTCGCGCGAGCACTACCTACATGAGGTGACGTTTCCCCGTTGCACCGAGCACCTCAACAGTCAGTAGGCCGTCTACGCCGCCCGCCAGTCGTGCGCGGCTTCTCCTCGGGGACTCGACGGCATCGGAGGGGTACCAGGGTCAGTGCCTGGGCCTCGACCAACTGCGCTCGCGCCACGGCATCAATTCAGAGCCGAATCCAGTTGCCGTTGCCGCATTCCGGACAAGGCGGGAGGTGCTTGGTGGATTGAACCCCAGCTCATACCTGCACTTCGTGCACTGGTAGGTACCGGCCGAGACGTCGCTGCCGCGGGAACGGGATCTGCCATTGAAACTCCCAGTCGAAGCGAAAGAGGACCGGCGCGCCTGACGCGTCGGGTCGCTCGTCCCGAATCTATGGAACCGATGGCCCCATATTCGTTGCTCAGATCCTTTGAGCCTTTGCCGGTCGTGGTCACCACGAAACCTCTTTTGCGACCGCTGAGCTCGGGGTCGCGAGAGTCTATGGTCCCTGACGGGTGGTCCGCAGACAGTCCGCAAGCGACCAATACCGGCCAACCAGGGTCAACGGTGTCTTCCCAGGTCAAGGCGAAGGTGAACGGATCCGGGCTCGTCAGCCGGCTACCGCGTCAGAAGTACAAGTTCCGCCCGTCCCTAGGCGGGGACGGCTCGCGGT
>JADDPY010000628.1 GCA_016781635.1 Rubrobacter sp. | reverse complement strand
CTGAGTTTTGCCTCCGAGAGGCCGAACCGGTCGTGGAGCCTGCGCAGGGATTTGGGGGCCCACCAGTTCCAGTGGCCCATTATTCGCATGGTCGCGGGGACGAGTAGGGCCCGGACTATCGTGGCGTCCATCAGCACGGCGAGCCCCATGCCGAGCCCTATGGCCTTTATGATCACCGCCTCGGCGAGGCCGAAGGAGAGAAAGACCGTCGCCATGATGAGCGCCGCGCCGGTGATGAGCCGCCCCGTGCGCTCGAGGCCCGAGGCGACGGAGGCCGCGTTGTCCCCGGTGCGGGCGTACTCTTCTTTTATGCGGCTCAGGAGCAGCACCTCGTAGTCCATCGAGAGCCCGAACAGGATGCAGAACATGATGATCGGGGTCGTCGTGTTGATCGGGCCGGGGGTGAAGTTCAAGAGCCCCGAGAGGTGGCCCTCCTGGAAGACCCAGACGAGCGCGCCGTAGGAGGCGCTGATGGAGAGAAAGTTCACCACGACGGCCTTCAGGGGCAAAAAGACCGAGCCGAGCAGTAAGAAGAGCACCGCGTAGGTGGCGACGACCACGAAACCGACGGCCTTGGGCGCGTCTTCGGCCACCGAGGTGGCGAGGTCCACGTCGAAGGCGGCGAACCCCGTCACCAGCACCTCCCCGCCGACCGACGGGTGATCCTCGCGGATCTCGCGCACCAGCTCGTGTGCCTTCTCGGTGTTGTAGTCGTAGGAGGTGTACGCCGTGAGCACGGCGACCCCGTCCCCGACGGAGCGATCCAGCGCCTCCCGAAGCCCGGGCGGCATCTCCTCTTTCGGCCGGGTGAGCAGCGCCTCGTAGTCCTCGCGGGAGAGCTTCGGGTCGAGGTCGACCACGCTCTCCACCTCCTCCACGCCCGGCTTCTGC
>JADDPY010000490.1 GCA_016781635.1 Rubrobacter sp. | reverse complement strand
TCAGCCCTCTGTACGATCGCCGTCTCCTGCGGAGGAGGGCCTGCGAGTTCCCAGGCTTCCGGCGCGGACGAGAACCAGAAGGTTACCCTGACGCTCGACTGGTACCCGAACGCAGACCATGCCGGGGTCTACCTGGCACAGGAACAGGGCCTCTTCGAGGACGAGAATCTCGAGGTCCAGATCCAGCAGCCCTCCGACCCGGCCGCCGTGTTGCAGCTTGTAGCGGCGGGGAGGAGCGAGTTCGGCATCTCCTACGAGAACGAGGTGACGAACGCCGTCGCCCGCGAGATACCGGTGCAGTCGGTGATGGCGATCATGCAAGAGCCCCTCAACTCCATTATCAGCCTTGAAGGATCGGGAATAAACGGGCCGGAGGACCTCGCGGGCAAGAAGATAGGCTACGCCGGGCAGAGCTTCGGAACGGCGGTCATCGACACGGTACTACGGGAGGCCGGAGCGGACCCGAAATCCGTCGAGAAGATCAACGTCGGTTACGATCTCCGCCCGGCACTTACCTCCAAACGGGTCGACGCCATCGTGGACGCCTACTGGAACATCGAGGCCGTCGAGCTTAAAGGCGAGGGCTTCGAGACAAACGTTATAAGGCTCCCCGAGGTCGGCGTCCCGAACTACAACGAACTCCTCGTCGCGACGAGTGATTCCTACGCCAGGGAGAACCCCGACGTCGTCCGCCGCTTCGTCGGCGCGCTTGTCAAGGGCCACGAGGCTGCTCTCGAGGATCCCGAAGCCGCCCGCGAAGCCCTGCTCGCGGTGAACGAGGAACTAGACCCCAAGGTCGCGGCGGAGACGCTGAAGCTTACCGTCCCCGTCTTCGGGAGCGGGGGGGGGCGCGTCGGCTTTCAGGACCCCGAGGAGTGGGAGGCCTACGTGGGCTGGGCCGTGGAGAACGGCGTTCTGGAGAAGAGGGTCGACGTGAAGGATGCGATGACGAACGAGTTCTTGC
>JADDPY010000132.1 GCA_016781635.1 Rubrobacter sp. | reverse complement strand
AGCGTTACGAAACCTAAAAAGCCAAAAAGCCTCAAAAAATTCCTCCGCGCTCAGCCACCTCATTCCTCTCGGTGGTGGGGCGAGGGACCCCGCCCCGTCGGCCAAAGACCCCGCTCCTATTGCCAGCAACCCAAGTATCGGGCCAGGTCGGGGTGCGGCACATCCCCAAATGAGCTAGCTTTCGGAACTTTCTTTGCGAACTACTTCGGAGAACCCCCTGAAAGCGAAGTTCGCAGAATTCCTCTTCCACGCACTCCGGTGAATAAGGCAAGGAGAAGGGCCGGAGCGCAACCCCCGGCCCTCGCAGGGCTCGTGTTCGAGTGCGCTACCTACTAGCGGATTCTCTCGCAGTTCTCAGCTATCATGTCGCCCTCATCGGCGTTCATAACCGTGTCGAAGCCAAGTCCGCAGTCGAGCGTGTCCAGGTTGTCATAGTCACGACTGGCCAGGCGATCGTTGTCCCGCCCGCCAAACAACTGGTCTACGTCATTGTCCGACGCCCGGTCATAGAGGAGATCGTTGCCCCTGTTGCCGCGGAGGGTGTCGCTAGCGTTCCGGCCGTTGATGAAGTCATTGCCCGTGTTGCCGAATACCGTGTCTTGACCGCCATAGGCGCCGATGCCATCGTCGCCACCGAGGCCGTAGATTAAGTCGGGCTCTGCGGTGCCTATGATATGGTCGCCTTCCTCGGTGCCGGTACAGGTAGCATCGTTCGGGCTACAATAAACTGTGGCGGCATAGGCCACCGAGGCTACCATGACGAGCATCAAAGACGCCATCAAAGCCCCCAAAATCCATCTTCTCGACATTGCTCTGCCTCTCCTTTTGGTAGGTTGCTCCACACCTATCCGGGTGGAAATCCTACCTTCACGCTTCCCTGTGTCTGTCCTCCCCGTACTGGCTAGGACAGACACCATGGAGACTAACACCCCAAAGCAGCAGGGCGCACCCCCATATG
>JADDPY010000287.1 GCA_016781635.1 Rubrobacter sp. | reverse complement strand
TGCTGGATGAACTCTACGGAAGACTCGACTAAAACTTCAAACTCCTCTAAGGCGACCTCCTCGTCGGGCCCGCCGGGCGTCGGCGTCAGCCGCGGCATAAGGCGCGTCGACCTCTTCGGGGTCCATCCTCCGCGCGAGCCACCTCTGGAAGAGGTCGAGCTTCTTGCGGTAGTCGTCTAACGTCTTCTCGCCCGGCCGCCGGCGCGCTTGGCGTCGAGGAAGAAGGCCATGGCGTCGCCCGGATAAAGACCGCGGTTTGGGCCCGTGCGTGCCGCGACGCGGGGTTCACCGTTCACGCGCTCGATCCTCCCTACACTCCCGGCGTCGGTGGCATGATGTGGCGCACCCGCAACTCCCAGAGCGCCTTGCCGAGGAGCGAGGTGTGCCGCATCATCTCCCAAAAGTCTTCCAGCTTCGCGTAGGCGTCCACGTCCGCCACCCATGCTAGCACCCCACCGACGCGCGGCAGACGGCGGAGGCCGGCTTCGGCGGACGCGCTGGCCGCGGCCAGGTAGCTGACCATGACAGTCGGATCGTACTTCTTCTCGACCACCTCCTCTTTCTGCGTGGTGGTGAAGCCCCCGGTGGAGGCGATCATCATCTTGCGAAACCCGGCGTGAATGTAACCGGAGAAGTAACCGTCTTCGCGCTGCTAGCGGCGCAGGCCGTCTTTCAGGGTCGCCTCCGAAACCTCGTCGACAATCTTCCCGGGCATGGGGAAGCGCTCTATCGTCTTCGCGCTCGCCTTGAGGTGCCCGGGCGGCCCACTGGCCCATCCGAACATCCCGTACGTGGTACCGGTTCCGTCTGTACGCTTCCGAGTTTGTCCGGGGATCATCCCTTCCGTGATGGCGTGGGACCTACTCCATCTGCCGGTTCTCTTCGCGGTAATCCCTCTTGATAGCTCTGTACAGAGACCAGCAAATAGCGAGCATAAGTATTCCGAACGGCGTCCCGGTCAGGATCGCTCCGTTCTGAAGCGCGCTGAGTCCTCCGGCCAGGAGCAGGATCGCCGCGATAGCACCCATTATTACTC
>JADDPY010000492.1 GCA_016781635.1 Rubrobacter sp. | reverse complement strand
AGCGTAGCGCACGTATGGCGGAGGTCGTGGAATCGCATATGGGGGAGTCCTGCACGCAGTAGGAGCGGCTTAAAGGACGCCACGCGAAGGTTGTGAAAATCCAGGGGCCTCCCACCCTGGGTGCAGAAGACGAGGCCGTTATCCTGCCAGAGATCTCCAGTCCTGAGCCGCTCGGTATTCTGAGCGGCTTTGTGGGCCTTCAGAGCCTCGACGGCCTGACGGGTGAGCTTTATATGCTCCGCCCCTTACCGTTCTTCGGAGTGGTGAAGGTCGGGCCGGTCTTGGCCTGGGACTTCGTGCGCCGGACCAGGAGAACGCCAGCGTTCCCGTCGAGGTCCTCCCACTTAAGACCCAGGAGCTCGCCGATCCTGAGCCCGGCGGTGACGGCCACGACGTAAAGGGCTTCGAGACGGTTGCCACAGGCGGCTTCCAGGAGGCGCTTGGCTCTCTCGGTGTCGAGGGGCTTTATCTCTTCGGGGTTCGGCTGCGGTGGCGTAGTGGCCTTGCAGACGTTGCGACCGATGGCCCCCCACCTCACGGCCTGGTCCAGCGCACGGTTGAGGACGGCGTGCATGAGCCGGACGGTACCGGATGCCAGACCGGCGTCGAGCTTGACGCGGTAGAAGTGCTGGACGTGATCGGGGGCGAGCGCCTTGAGCTTGCGCCTGCCCAATCCCGGCTTGAGGTGGTTTCGGATCACGCGCTCGTAGCTCTCGTAGGTCGAGGACTTCACGGAGCCTCTCACCGAACCTTCAAGCCAGCCATCCAGAAAAGCCGCAAGCGTCCGCTCCTCACCCTCAAAAACGACCCCCCCGTCGCGGTCCGCCATAGCCTTCGTGAGCTTCTCCGAGACCTCACCTCGCGTCTTACCGTAGAGGGCCTTCCTCTTCGGTCCCGTGACCGTCTGGACCGTGTAGCGAGCCATGTAGAGTCCGTCCTTGCGGCGGGTGACGCTCCCCTCGCCGTTGCCGCGTTTAGCCATCGTTCTCTCCCT
>JADDPY010000424.1 GCA_016781635.1 Rubrobacter sp. | reverse complement strand
CGCGAGCCGAACCTCAATCAGGGCGCCTACCTCACACCAGCGCCGCCCGAGCTCGTCGAGATCCTGAACGACGCGTACCGCGTGACGGCTGGGAAGGAGCTCCCGCTCGGAGGGGGCCCCGTGAGAGCAACAGAACGCCGTTACTGGAAAGTCGCCCCCGGTGAAGACAGCCGACTCTGGGGCCAGTTCCGGCAACGAAGCAGGATCGCCGTCCGCTGGGTCGGTTCTCCTGACCTTCGGTCACTGGATGCTGAGTCAGAGCAAGAGCTTAGGGAGCGCCTCGAGGCACTCCCGGCGATGCAAGAGCAGCACTACCGGTTCCACCACGCGGCCGGCCAACTCTGGAGCTTCTACCGCGAGATGGCGCCTGGTGACTTGGTGTGCGCGTACGGAAATGGTCGGGTCCACGGGTGGGGCGAGATCACGGGGGACTATCGCTACGAAGAGGACGAGGGGGGCTACTCGCATTACCGGGAGGTCGCGTGGCACTCCACCCGGCCGCTCGAGGCGGCAACCCTCCCCTCCACGCTGCGCGACAAGCTCCGAGAGAACACCACGATCCTCGAGCTCACCGACGACGAATTCGCGCACATCGTGCGAGGCGGGCCGATTACCGGTCCGCTGCCACCCACCCTGGAGGACCTAGCCGCGGCGACCGACCTCGATCCGGCCGAGCTCGAGGAGATCGAGGCCCTGTTGGAAGAGAAGAAGCAGCTCGTCTTCGAGGGCCCTCCAGGTTCGGGCAAAACCTTCGTCGCCAAGCTCTTCGCCCGCTACTTCACCGGTAACCCGCTCGACCCGGCTCAGCGCCCTGACGAGCGGGTGGAGATCGTGCAGTTCCACCAGGCCTACGGCTACGAGGACTTCGTCCAGGGCATTCGCCCCGTTACGGATGAGCAGGGTCGCCTCCAGTACCACGTTCTGCCTGGCACCTTCATGCGGCTGTGTGACCTTGCCGCCAAGAACCCCGGCAAGCGCTTCGTCCTGGTTGTCGACGA
>JADDPY010000178.1:17190-17333 GCA_016781635.1 Rubrobacter sp. | reverse complement strand
GAGGCCCTCGGCCGCCGAGGCGAGGTGATGGAGGAGCGCTTGAGCATCGCCTGTCGGCTCGAATTCGACGTGAAGGCTCGGGCCGCCGTCCTCGGCGAGGATCCCCCCGCCTACCTTGCCGAGCGACTCGGCCCCCGGCCGTC
>JADDPY010000178.1:17077-17183 GCA_016781635.1 Rubrobacter sp. | reverse complement strand
GCCAGCGCCAAGCTGTGGGACCAGGCCGCCGGCCACATCGACCAGCACCGCACGGCGTTCGACGTCGACGGCCAGTCCTTGCTCGGCCGTCAGCCCCACTGGGACG
>JADDPY010000178.1:0-17041 GCA_016781635.1 Rubrobacter sp. | reverse complement strand
AGGCGGTCGAGCGGCTGGATCGTGGGCTCGGCCGCGAGATGGGTATCGATTCGCCGTCGCGGGGGTTGGGCATGAGCCTGTAATGGCGGGAGGCTCGCCTGCTCTCGCAATCCTCGGCGATGCGCCTTGCCGAGAGATCGGAGCGGAGAACTGCAGGCTATTCTCCCAGGACCATCCATGAACCTGGAGGGTCGTTCTGAAACACTACGACTTCCTGCTTCCCACCGTCGGTCCTCTCAGCATGGATGGAGAACGATCCGTGGCTGGGACATTCGTAGTAGAGAGCTCCGAAGCGATAGAACTGGTATGGCCGAGCTTGTTCGGTTCCCATCGAAGGTGGGTCGACAGATGAAGACGTTTGTCCGCAGCGTGGGCACCTGAAGCTCATCATATTCTGATTCCTCAACTCATAGCCGTACTGGAACTCTATGCTTGCGCTGAGTGGAGTGCTAGCAGTACAAGCCGTAGCAACTGTCATTGTCGAAGATCTCGTTGAGTCGCTCACGAGACTCGCGTTGCCCTTGCTCGAACTCCTGCTGATCGAGCCGTGACTCCAGTTCACGCTGCTTGCGCTCGATCTCACGTTGGTCTGATTCCAGCCTCCACTGATCGTAACTGCTCACGGGCGGCGAATACGTCGGTGGCGCGTAGTAGCGGCTGGGCGGAACGTAGTCGCTCTCGTAGGTGGTAGTCGTGGTTCGCCTGACGGTGGTCGTGGTCCGCCCTGAGCACTGGTCGGGGGTCACGACTCTCTCAGAAGACCCTGCACACTGGTGTGGGAACTGCTCTGAGACAGGCCTGCTGTCGACCTCCCTTGGCGGTGTTCCGAATATTGCTCCCAACGCCATGAGTACTCCCAAGACGACAGTCACTGAGGCAACGGCATGAAGCGGAGTACGCCACTTTGTGGGGCATCGCCTACCCTTTCTGGTGTAGCAGCAGGATGTCGGAGCCGCCGAGTAGACATCGGCAGGACGACTGCCGACCTTGAGGGCCTTGATGAATGATCGCCCGCCATCGGGGCGGAGCTAGCCGCTACGGGGAACTCAGGATCAGGCGGAACGAGCGGCGACAGTGGTGGCGAAGTTGGTGCGTGACCTCCGCTTCTAAGGTGGGACGGCAGCGAGAAGGGAGGCACGAGGCGCCGATGGCGAGGCTGGAGGACCTGACCAAGGGAGCGCTGGTGCGCGGCGTCCTCGCCGAGCGCGCCGTGCGGGTGGTCGACGTCGACTGGCACGGCTCCAACGCCATCACCCTCACCTACACCGACGACTCCACCGGCAGGCCCAACCAAGAGCTGCTCTACCGGGACGACGAGGCGCGCCTCACCGTCGAGCAGGCCGGCCGGGCCTGGTCGATGGACGCCGACGGGCACCTCTTCCGGCTGGTGTCGGAGGCCAAGCGGATCTCGCTGGCCTGGCTGTTCGACCCCTTCCTGGCCGTGCAGACGTCGAACCTCGACCCCCTGCCGCACCAGATCGACGCCGTCTACACCCAGATGCTCCCCCGCCAGCCGCTGCGCTACCTGCTGGCCGACGACCCTGGGGCCGGCAAGACGATCATGGCCGGGCTGTTCTGCAAGGAGCTGATGATCCGGGGCGACGTCGAGCGCTGCCTAATCATCGCACCCGGCAGCCTGGTCGATCAGTGGCAGGACGAGCTGTGGGCCAAGTTCGGACTCAGCTTCGAGATCCTGACCAAGGACATGATCGAGGCCGCCCGCAGCGGCAACCCCTTCGCCGACAAGCCCCTGCTCATCGCCCGCCTCGACCACCTGTCCCGCAACGAGGACCTGCAAGCCAAGCTGGAGGCCACCGACTGGGACCTGGTGGTCGCCGACGAGGCCCACAAGATGTCGGCCCACTACGTCGGTGGCGAGGTCAAGGAGACCAAGCGCTACAAGCTCGGCCGCCTGGCCGGCTCGGTGGCCCGCCACCTGCTGCTGATGACCGCCACCCCGCACGCCGGCATCGAGGAGGACTTCCACCTCTTCCTCGCCCTCCTCGACGCCGACCGCTTCGAGGGCAAGCCCCGCACCGCTGCCCACGCCGTCGACACCTCCGACCTCATGCGCCGGCTGGTGAAGGAGCGCCTTCTCAAGTTCGACGGCACGCCGCTGTTCCCCGAGCGCCGCTCCTACACCGCCATCTACCCCCTCTCCGACGCCGAGACGCTGCTCTACAAGCGGGTCACCGAGTACGTCACCGAGGAGATGAACCGGGCCGAGCGGCTCAAGGCCGAGGGTGAGGGCCGCCGAGGAACCGTCGTCGGCTTCGCCCTCACCACCCTGCAGCGCCGGTTGGCCTCCTCTCCCGAGGCGATCTACCAGTCCCTCGTCCGACGACGCCGCCGGCTGGAGAACCGCATCGCCGAGGAGCGCATGCGCAAGCGGGGGGCGGAGATCGCCGCCGAGGTCGGCACCACCAAGGTCGTCGACGCCTTGCGTACCATCGATGACGACTTCGACCTCGACGACCTCCCCGAGGTCGAGCGGGAGGAGCTCGAGGAGGAGCTGGTCGACCAGGCTTCTGCTGCCCGCACCATCGCCGAGCTGGAGCACGAGATCGCCACTCTGGCCGAGCTGGCCACCCTCGCCGGCGAGGTACGGGCGTCAGGGACCGACCGCAAGTGGGAGGAACTCTCTCGTCTGCTCCAGCACACCCCGGAGATGTTCGATGCCCACGGCAACCGCCGGAAGCTCATCATCTTCAGCGAGCACCGGGACACGCTCAACTACCTCGTCGACAAGCTGCGGGTACTGCTCGGCCAGGACGAAGCCGTGGTCGCCATCCACGGCGGGCTCCCCCGAGAGGAGCGGCGCAAGGTCCAGGAGGCCTTCGTCCAGGACAAGGACGTGCTGGTGCTGGTGGCCACCGACGCCGCCGGCGAAGGCATCAACCTGCAGCGGGCCCACCTCATGGTCAATTACGACCTGCCCTGGAACCCCAACCGGATCGAGCAGCGCTTCGGCCGGGTCCACCGCATCGGCCAGACCGAGATCTGCCACCTGTGGAACCTGGTGGCCGAGGACACCCGGGAGGGCCAGGTCTTCCAGCGGCTCTTCGCCAAGCTCGAGGAGCAGCGCAAGGCCCTGGGCGACCAGGTCTTCGACGTCCTCGGGGAGAGCTTCCGGGACAAGAGCCTGCGGGAGCTGCTCATCGAGGCCGTCCGCTACGGCGACGATCCCCTGAACCGGGCTCGCCTCTCGGCCGTGGTCGACGCCACCGTCGGCGACGCCCTCCAGGAAGTCGTCCACGAGCGGGCCCTGGTCACCGACGTCATGACGGGCGCCGACGTCGAGCGCATCCGCGACGAGATGGAGCGGGCCGAGGCCCGCAAGCTCCAGCCCCACTTCATCCGGGACTTCTTCCTGAGAGCCTTCGCCCTGCTCGGCGGCTCGGTGCGCCAGCGCGAGCCGGGGCGCTTCGAGATCACCCACGTCCCCGCCGAGCTGCGCCGGCGCGACCGACAGATCGGCCTAGGCGCCCCGTTGCTCCGTCGCTACGAGCGGGTCACCTTCGAGAAGCACCTCATCGCCGTCGAGGGACGCCCCCTCGCCGAGTACCTGACCCCCGGCCACCCTCTTCTCGACGGCACCATCGACCTGATCATCGAGCGCTACGACGGCCTGCTCCGCCAGGGCGCGGTGCTCATCGACGAGACCGACGCCGGGGAGGTCCCTCGGGTGCTGGTGTACCTCGACCACGCCGTGGTCGACGGACGAGCCGACGCCGCCGGCAACCGCCGAGTGGTGTCGAAGCGCTTCGAGTACGTCCTCGTCGACCCCGACGGCGTCGCTCGGGCCGCCGGCTGGGCGCCCTACCTCGACTGCCGGCCGGCCACGCCGGACGAGCTCGGCCTGCTCACACCCGTCATCGAAGGGGAGTGGGTGCGTTCCGATCTCGAGACGAGAGCGCTCGATCACGGCGTCGAGCTCGCCAGGGGTCACCTCGACGAGGTGCGCCGGCGCACCCTGGAGCGGGCGGAGCGGACCACGGCCGCAGTGAGAGATCGGCTGCTCTCGGAGATCCAGCACTGGGACCACCGGGCCAACCAGCTCAAGGACAAGGAGCTGGCCGGCAAGCTGCCTCGCAGCGGGATGAACTCGGCCAAGGCCCGCCAGCGAGCCGACGAGCTGGAGGCCCGCCTCAAGCGTCGGCTGGAAGAGCTTGACGCCGAACGACAGCTGTCGCCCCTGCCGCCGGTGGTGGCTGGGGGTGCCCTGGTCGTGCCTGCCGGGTTGCTGGCCCGGCGCGCCGGCGTTCTCGTCGGTGAGGTCGCCGCCGACGCCGAACAGCGCTCCGCCACCGAGCGGACGGCGGTGGACGCCGTGCTCGCTGCCGAGCGGCGGGTGGGTCGAGAGCCCCGCGAAATGCCGCCCAACAACAAGGGCTACGACATCGAGTCCCGTAACGGCGACGGCACCCTGGTGTTCATCGAGGTCAAGGGACGCGTCGCCGGTGCCGATACCTTCACGGTGACCCGCAGCGAGATCGGCGTCGGGCGCAACCAGGCCGACCACCACATCCTCGCCCTAGTGGCGGTCGACGACGGTGCCGAGACCGAGGTGCGCTACCTCCGGCGGGCCTTCGAGGACGTCGGGGACCTCCCCTTCGACTCCGTCAGCGTCGTTCTGAAGTGGAAGCCCTACTTCGAGCGAGGCGAAGTGCCGTGCTGACCCGGCTGTTGGTCCGCAACTTCAAGCAGTTCGACGAGGTCGACATCGAGCTGGGCAACCCTGTCGTCTTCGTCGGCCCCAACGACTCGGGCAAGACCTCGGTGCTCCAGGTGCTCACCCTGTGGGACCTCGGCCTTCGTCGCTGGAGCGAGAAGCGGGGTGGCGGGTCCACGCCCGAGGAGCGCCCAGGCGTCGCCATCAACCGGAGGGACCTCAGCGGGATCCCCGCTCCCACCGCCCGCCAGCTCTGGCACGACCTCCACGTGCGCAACACGTATCGGGACCACGAGGGCAAGCAGCAGACCGACAACGTTCGCATCGACGTCGTGGTCAGCGGGGTGACCGACGGCCGAACGTGGTCATGCGGGCTGGAGTTCGACTACACCAACGAGGAGGCCTTCTACTGCCGTCCGCTGCGGACTCCCGGCGGCGCCCGAATGGCGGTGCCCGACGAGGCCCGCGCCGTCCGGGTTGCCCTGCTTGGCCCCATGTCTGGGCTCGCCGCCAACGAGACCAAGCTCGAGCCGGGCGCCATCAACGTGCGCATCGGCGAGGGCCGGACCGCCGAGGTCCTGCGCAACCTGTGCTACCAGGTGCTCGAGGGCCCGGATGGCGAGGCTCGCTGGGATGACCTCCGGGGGCGCGTTGAGCACCTGTTCGGTGCTCAGCTCGATCGACCTCGACTGGTCGTGGAGCGGGGTGAGATCGACATGGCCTTCCTCAGCCGCCGCAAGGTCACCCTCGACCTGTCGTCAGCCGGTCGGGGGATGCAGCAGACCTTGTTGCTGCTCGCCTTTCTCGCCCTCAACCCCGGCAGCGTCGTGCTCCTCGACGAGCCCGACGCTCACCTGGAGATCCTCCGCCAGCGCCAGACCTACCAGCTCCTCGCCGATGCTGCCCAGCAGTCGGGGAGCCAAGTCGTCATCGCCTCGCACTCAGAGGTGATCCTCAACGAAGCCGCCGATCGTGACGTGGTCGTCGCCTTCGTGGGGCACCCGCATCGCATCGACGATCGGGGCAGCCAAGTCCTCAAGTCGCTCAAGGAGATCGGCTTCGAGGACTACTACCAGGCGGAGCTGACGGGCTTCGTCCTCTACGTTGAGGGCTCGACCGACCTCGCCATCCTCCTGGCCTTCGCCCGGCGGCTCGGGCACGATGCCGCCACACTGCTCGAGGCGCCCTTCGTCCACTACGTCGCCAACTTGCCCAACCGAGCGCGGGAGCACTTCTTCGGGCTTCGAGAGGCGAAGGCCGACCTAGTGGGCCTCGCCCTGTTCGACCGCGTCGACCGACGGTTGGAGGAGGGCTCCGACCTGGTCGAGGTGATGTGGCAGCGCCGGGAGATCGAGAACTACCTCTGCCAGCCCGACACGCTGCTTTCCTATGCCCGGTCGTCGGGCCTCGACGCCTTCCCCGGCCCCCTGCTGGAGGAGCTGGAGGCAGAGCGACGGACCAAGGTGATGGCGGACTGCATCGCCGACCGGGTGCCGCCGGCGGCCATGCGTGACCTCGGCGACCGCTTCTGGAGCGAGACGAAGGCCAGTGACGACTTCCTCCAGCCGGTCTTCGCTGACTACTTCGAGCGCTTGGGTCTCCCCAACCTCCTGCGAAAGAGCGACTACCACCGGCTGGCCGAGCACGTTCCGCCTGAGCAGCTCTCGCCCGAGGTCGCCGGCGTCCTCGACCGGATCGTCACCGTTGGGAACCGGGCGCGTCCCGAGGGGGCCAGGTCATGACGCGCAAGCTAATCGAGGTGGCCCTGCCGCTGGAGGCCATCAACCGGGAGTCGGCCCGAGAGAAGTCGATCCGCCACGGCCACCCCTCGACGCTGCACCTGTGGTGGGCCCGCCGACCGCTGGCCGCCTGCCGGGCGATCCTGTTTGCCTCGTTGGTCGACGACCCGTCGTCGCATCCCGAGCGCTTCCCCACCGAGGACGATCAGGAGGCCGAGCGCCAGCGCCTGTTCCGCATCATCGAGAAGCTGGTCCGATGGGAGAACACCACCAACGAGACGGTGCTCGATGCTGCACGGGCTGAGATCATGCGGTCGTGCGACGACAACCCGCCGCCGGTGTACGACCCGTTCTGCGGCGGCGGTTCCATTCCGCTCGAGGCCCAGCGGCTCGAGTTGGAGGCGCACGCCAGCGACCTCAACCCGGTGGCCGTGCTCATCACGAAGGCGCTCATCGAGATCCCGCCGAAGTTCGCCGGCCAGCCGCCGGTGCACCCCGACGCCGGGCGACTGGCGACGGGAGCGTGGAAGGGCGCCCAGGGTCTGGCCGAGGACGTGCGCTATTACGGCAAGTGGATGCGCGACGAGGCCGAGCGCCAGATCGGCCACCTGTACCCGAAGGTGATCCTGCCGGCCGAGCACGGCGGTGGGAAGGCGACGGTGATCGCCTGGATCTGGGCCCGCACCGTCCGCTCGCCCAACCCCGCCTGGGACGGGCCGATGCCCCTGGTGCGCTCGTTCGCCTTGTCGACGAAGAAGGGCAAGGAGACCTGGGTGCAGCCGGTGGTCGACCGGGAGCACCGGCGCATCCGCTTCGAGATCCGCACCGGCCCCGGCTGCCCGGAGGGCACCGTGGGCCGCAACGGCGCCGTGTGCCTGGCCACGGGCACGCCGGTCCCGCTTTCCTACATTCGCCAGGAGGGCAAGGCCGGCCGTATGGGCGACCAGCTCATGGCCATCGTGGCCGAGGGGCATCGGGGGCGGATCTACCTGCCGCCCGACGAGGAGCACCAGCGGCTCGCCCGCTCGGCGGCCCCGCCCGACGACGTGCCCGACACGGACCTGCCACATAACCCGAGAGACTTCAAGACGCCGAACTACGGCATGACCAAGCACCGCCACCTGTTCACCGACCGCCAGCTGATGGCCCTGTCCACGTTCTCCGACCTGGTCATGGAGGCGAGGGATCGGGTGCTGGCCGACGGGGGGTCAGATGACTACGCCGACGCAGTAGCGACGTACTTGGGGCTCGGCACGAGCAAGCTAGCGGACGCCCTCACGTCTTTAGTGCGGTGGAAGCCGTCGATGGATCAAGCCATCGCTACATTCGCTCGACAGGCGCTCCCGATGGTTTGGGACTTCGCTGAATCCAACCCCTTCAACGGCTTCGCGGGAGATCTCGGTACCACCATCCGGACGATGGATCGAGCCATGGATGCTTTGCCAATTGACGGCAGGGCATCGGCAACTCAGCTAGATGCCACTGCCCTCGCTCCCAGACAACCCGTGATGTTCGCCACCGATCCGCCCTACTACGACAACATCGGCTACGCCGACCTCTCAGACTTCTTCTACGTGTGGCTGCGCCGCTCGTTGAAGTCCGTCCACCCCGATCTGTTTAGTACCCTGCTCGCGCCCAAGGTGCAGGAGCTAGTGGCCACCCCCTACCGATTCGACGGCGACAAGCGCACGGCCGAGAAGCACTTCGAGTCGGGCGTCGCCGTCGCCTTCGAGCGCATGCGCAAGTCTCAGGTTGTCGGCTTCCCCATGACCGTCATCTACGCCTTCAAGCAGGCTGAGGCTCACGATGGGGTCGGCAGCCTTGCCTCGACCGGTTGGGAGACGATGCTGGACGGCCTCCTGAGAGCGGGACTCTCGGTCCACGGCACCTGGCCCCTTCGTAGTGAGCTCTCAAACCGGATGCTGGCCAGTGGCACGAACGCCCTCGCATCCTCGATTGCCCTGGTCTGCCGGCCCCGTCCCGACGGTGCCCCGCTGGCCACTCGCAAGGAGCTGGTGGTGGCGCTCAAGGGCGAGCTGCCCGACGCGCTGCGCAAGCTGCAGTCGGGCAACATCGCTCCCGTCGACCTGGCCCAGTCGGCCATCGGGCCGGGGATGGGGGTCTTTTCCCGTTACAGGAAGGTGGTGGAGGCAGACGGCTCGGCCATGACTGTTCGTACCGCCCTGGGGCTCATCAACCATGTGCTGGATGAGACGCTGTCGGAGCAGGAGGGCGACTTCGACGGTGACACCCGCTGGGCGCTGGCCTGGTTCGAGGAGTCCGGAATGAACGCCGGTCCCTACGGCAAGGCCGAGACGCTGTCCAAGGCCAAGAACACTTCGATCGCCGGGCTGGTGCAGGCCGGGTTCCTCGAGTCCAAGGCGGGCAAGGTCAGACTGCTGGCCAGAAGCGAGCTGGCCGGCACGTGGGACCCCGGCGCCGACAAGCGGCTCACGGTGTGGGAGGTCACCCAGCACCTCATCCTGGCCCTGGAGAGCGGCGGTGAGCCCAAGGCGGCCGCGCTGCTGCGGCGCGTCGGTGGCTTGGGGGAGACGGCCAAGGAGCTGGCCTACCGCCTTTACGTGGTCTGCGAGCGCAAGAAGTGGGCGTCGGAGGCGCTGGCCTACAACGCCCTGGTGGTGGCCTGGCCCGAGATTTCCCGGCTGGCGTCAGGCGTCTCCGCGGAGCCATCGGTCCAAGGGGAGCTGCTGTAGCGATGGCTTCGCTCCCGCCGCTCTGGGTCTACAAGTGCAACGCCAATGATCGCAACCCCCGCATTGCAAGGGGTGACTGGCTTGAGTTCTTCACCATCTACGACGGAGGAGAGTGGGGCGGCTCAACGACGATGGCGAGCCACACCAGCTTGGACATCCTTTGGAACCGAATGTCGCCAGGCGACCTGGTGCTGGCGTGGCAGACCAACCGACGTCGGGCAGTCGGCTTGTGCACGGTTGAGCGCTTTGATGACTGGGTCGACGACGACGGTCGTGAGCAGCGGGACATGATCCTACAGAGTGTCGGCGAACCCTTCAGCCCGCCGGTCCCCCTCCTCGACCTGCGGAGGACAAACCCACAGCTCGCCTCTGTTCGTTGCTTCCAGCAAGGAAAGGTCAGCACGCTTTACGAGACAAGCGCCTCAGAAGAGCGCATGCTCCTCCGGGCTTGCGGGATCTCCTTGACCGCCCTGGCACAGACCGGATCGCCTCAGTCGTCGGCACGGCGGCAGCACGGAGCAGGCTTTGGTGTTGCTGCTGAGAACAAGCGGGTGGAGGAAGCGGCCGTCAGGGCGTTCAAGCGCCGTTACCGGGATTGGAAGGTTGAGGATCTCCAGAAGGACAACATGGGCTACGACTTCTGTGTCCGCCGCGGGGATGAGAAGCGGCATGTCGAGGTCAAGGGTGTTGGAGGTGCCCAACCTTCCTTCTTGGCCACCAGAAACGAAGTCGAGAAGGCGAAGAACGACCCATTGTGGCGTGTCTGCGTGGTAACGAACGCGCTCTCGACCACGCCCACGTTTCGCGAATGGACTGCAAAGGATTTCCGTGCCGGATTCGAGCTGACCGAGTCCACCACCTATCTGGCGAGGCTCCGGTGAAAGCCGAGGGCACAGCTCCGGTTGCCAACGGTTCGGCGGAACCGTCCGTCCAGGGGAAGCGGCGCTAGCGGTGGCCGTCAACGTCGAGGTGGTCGACGGCAAGGCCGTCTACGACGGGCGCACCCTGGCTGCGTGGGTGCCTGAGATCGTCGCCGACCTGGTGGACGCATGCGACCCGGTGAGGATCGTCCTGTTCGGCTCGGTGGCCAGAGGCGACGACGGTCCCGACAGCGACATCGACCTCCTTCTGGTGCTCGACGACGCGCCCCCCGAGGCCCGCCACCAGCTGACCGTGAACGCGCGCCTGGCCGTCGCCGCCCCGGTGCCCAAGGACATCATCGTCACCGATCCCCGGGACCTGGCGCAACGAGGTGACGTTCCCGGAGCGTTCCGAGCGATCCTGCGGGAAGGCCGCACGGTCCATGAGCGCCGGTGACCCGGCCAAGGAAGCCAGCGACGACCTGATGTCGTTGGCGGCGATCGGCCTCGATGCTGCGGGCCTGTGGCTCGAGCAGCGGAGCTACGGGTTCGGCCACGCCTGCTTCCTCGCCCAGCAAGCGGCCGAGAAGGCGTTGAAGGCGCTGCTCGCCGCCAGCGGCGAGGACCCGCCTAGAACGCATGACCTGGAGGCGCTCTCGGCGTTGGTGGGGCCGCTCCCCGGGGTGGCACGGGAGATGTTGGCAGCCCTCACCCCCTGGGCGATCGCCGGCCGCTACGACCGCGCGTCGCTGGACGCGTCGCGGGAGCAGGCGGAGGAGGCGGTCGCCCAGGCCACGAAGGTGGTGGGAGCGGCGCGCCAAGCGCTGCCTGCCGGTGGCGAGGGAGGCTGAGGCATGGCGACCACCAACCACGAACGCGTCGGCCGGGCGCTGGGGCTGTTGAGCAAAGGGCTGGCGCCCTTCGTCGCCCGGGAGTGCCAGTCGCGCTACGGCGAGCGTTGGCTGCAGGCGGTGACGCGCATGGACCCGGCCACCGCCCAGTCGGGCAAGCGGGTCTCGCCCACCGATGCCGCGTTCCTGTTGAAGGTGATCTGGGACGAGTGGCAGAGCGTCTTCCGCACCACCCTCGGCCCGAGTGAGCGAAGCTACGTCAACGAGCTGCGCGACGTCCGCAACCGCTGGGCCCACCAGGACACCTTCTCCGGCGACGACGCCTACCGCGCCCTCGACTCGGTCCACCGCTTGCTGCTAGCCGTCTCCGCCGCCGAGGAGGCCGTCGAGGTCGACCGGATGCGCCAGGACCTGCTGCGGGCCCGCTTCGCGGAGCAGGCCCGCTCCACCCAGCGCCGGGTAGCAGTGGCGCCGGTGGAGGGCCGCCCCGCTGGCGGCCTCACGCCGTGGCGGGAGGCGGTGACCCCGCATCCCGACGTGGCCTCGGGGCGCTACCAGCACGCCGAGTTCGCTGCCGACCTCCACCAGGTGTGGCGGGACGAGGCTGCCGACGAGTACGGCAAGCCGGTGGAGTTCTTCCGCCGGACGTTCCTCACCGAGGGCCTGCGCCAGCTCCTGGGCAACGCCGCGCGCCGCTGGCGGGGCGACGGGGGCGACCCGGTGGTCGAGCTGCAGACCAACTTCGGAGGCGGCAAGACCCACTCAATGATCGCCCTGTACCACCTGGCCGCCGGCTACCCGCCCCATCAGCTGCCCGGGGTGGAGGCCATGCTGGCCGACGGCGGCCTGGAGCCGCCGCCGCCGGCGACCTCGGCGGTGCTCGTGGGCCAGATGGTCTCGCCCGGGGTGGTCCACGACAAGGGCGAGGGAGTGAGCGTCCGCACGCTGTGGGGGGAGCTGGCCTGGCAGCTGGGTGGCGCCGACGGCTACGCCCTCGTGGCCGAGGCCGACCGCAGCGGGACCAGCCCCGGCTCGGCGCTCGTCGACCTGTTGCGCCGGTACTCGCCGTGCCTGGTGCTCATCGACGAGTGGGTGGCCTACGCCCGCCAGCTCTACGGCACCGACGGGCTGCCCGCCGGCAGCTTCGACGCCCAGTTCACGTTCGCCCAGGCCCTGGCCGAGGCCGCCCGCTCGGTGGAGGGGGCGCTGCTGGTGGTGTCGATCCCTGCGTCCGACATCGAGGTCGGCGGCGAGGGGGGCAAGGCCGCGCTCGAGCGGCTTAAGAACGTCATCGGGCGCATGGAGTCGTCGTGGCGGCCGGCGTCGGCCGACGAGGGATTCGAGATCGTGCGCCGCCGCCTCTTCGACGATCTCCCGGCGGCCGCCGCCCCGGCCCGGGACGCCGTCGTCAAGGCCTTCGGCAACCTCTACCGGGGCCAGCGGGCCGAGTTCCCCTCGGGCTGCCCGGAGGCCGACTACGAGCGTCGGCTGGCCTCCGCCTACCCGATTCACCCAGAGCTGTTCGACCGCCTCTACGGCGAGTGGTCGACGCTCGACAAGTTCCAGCGCACTCGGGGCGTGCTGCGCCTCATGGCCGCCGTGGTCCACGAGCTGTGGGAGCGCAACGACACCAGCCTGCTGGTGATGCCCGCCACCATCCCCATCGACGCCCCGGCCGTGTCGGCCGAGCTGACCCGCTATCTGGAGGAGGGGTGGACGCCGGTGATCGAGAGCGACATCGACGGGCCCAACGCCCTGCCGCTGCGCCTCGACCGGGAAAACCCGAGCCTCGGCCGCTACTCGGCCACCCGAAGGGTGGCCCGCACCATCTACCTAGGCTCGGCGCCCACCCAGCAGGCGGCCAACCGGGGCGTCGATGACCGATCGATCAAGCTCGGCTGCGTCCAGCCCGGCGAGTCGCCGGCCACCTTCGGTGACGCCCTTCGCCGCCTCGGCGACCAGGCCACCTACCTCTACGTCGACGGCGCCCGCTACTGGTACTCGCTCCAGCCCTCGGTCACCCGGCTGGCCCAGGACCGGGCGGCGTCGAACTTCACCGACGACGATGTCGACGAGGAGATCCGCAAGCGCCTGGCCACGGCCACCAAGACCGGCCAGCGAGGCGTCTTCGCCCACGTCCACCCCGCCCCTCGAACCCCGGCCGAGGTGCCGGACGAGGCCGAGGTCCGCCTGGTCGTGCTCGGCCCCGAGCACCCGCACTCGTCCAAGACCGCCAACAGCCCAGCCCGGCTGGCGGCCGGGCAGTTCCTGGAGCGCCGGGCGGCCGGCGACCGGCTGTATCGCAACATGCTGGTCTTCCTCGCCGCCGACAAGGCCCGCCTCGACGAGCTGCGCCAGGGCGTGCGGACCTTCCTGGCGTGGGCGTCCATCGACGCTGACAAGGAGACGCTCAACCTCGACAACTTCCAGCGCCGCCAGGCCGAAGACAAGCGAGGGCAGTCCGACGAGGTCGTGAAGCAGCGCATCGGCGAGACCTTCGCCTGGGTCCTGCTGCCTTCTCAGTCGGCGACCGATCCGGCGATCACGTGGGAAGAGACCAGGGTCAGTGGCGCCGAGTCCCTGGCCGAGCGGGTGAGCCGAAAGCTGGTGGGGGAGGAGGCGCTGATCACCAAGTACTCGGGTGTGCGCCTGCGCATGGACCTCGACCGGGTGCCGCTGTGGCGGGGTGACTACGTCGGGCTCAAGCAGCTCTGGAGCGACTACAGCCAGTACCTGTACCTGCCTCGCCTGCGGGATTCCCGTGTGCTGATCGACGCCGTCCGCCAGGGAGTGGCCCTGCTCACCTGGAGCTCGGACACCTTCGCCTACGCCAGTGCCCTGGACGAGGCCAGCGGGCGCTTCTGCGGCCTGGTTGCCGGCGAGCATCCGGCGGTGGTGCTCGACGCCGAGTCCGTGGTGGTTAAGGCCGAGGCGGCAACCCGCCAGTTGGATGAGGAGCGAGCGACGGGAACGGCGTCGGGAGACCCGGCGGCCGGGGGGAGCGAAGCCACAGCGCTGAGGCTTGATGCCGAGGCGACGACTGCAGAACCGACAGGACCGGCGGCAAAGACCCGCTTCTACGGGCGGGTGTCAGTGCAACCAGTGCGCATGCTGCGCGACCTGGGCGACATCGCCGACGCCATCATCGCTCAGCTCGGCCGGGCCGACGCTGAGGTGACCATCACCGTCGAGATCGAAGCGAGCGCCAAGGACGGCTTCGACGACGACGTCCGGCGCACCGTGAGCGAAAACGCCAGAACCCTCAAGTTCGAGGCCCACGAGTTCGAAGATTGAGTTGTCTGACCAGGCAGAGCGGCAACATGACCGGAACCAGCTAGGCGCTCATCCTGGCGACCAAGCGGACTGCAAGTACGGCACAATAGTCTCCGCAAGAGGCGCTCAGTCTCTACGCTTGCCTACCCCTGCAGTTGTTCAGAAAGTGGAGAGATGGCCGCAAGAAGAGTAACAGTAGCGTCCTTGGCTGAAGAGGCCGCATCTGATCTCGATGTCGCACTGGTAACTCTTTGGGATGCGGGTCTCGATTACCTGCACGAGCCGGGGGATACTATCGCCGGCAAGGACGTTACTACGGCTCGTCGAGCTCTCGACATCGCAACAGCTCGCGCCCTCGGGACGCCGCAGTACTGGAAAGACCGGCTTGGCTATTCCGATGCTGAGTTCGCTTTGGCACTCGACGAGCTCGGTATCAAGATTTCACCTCGCGCGCGGCGACTACCTAAGGGAGCGGTAGCGAAATTAAAGCGACTCGGAGTGCGGCGCGGCCATGGACCGACTGGTCCTAGGGAATCCAACCAAACAAGCGCCGATGAAATGATGCTACCACCTTTGGAGTGGCGAGTCGTGGGTCAACGTCTCCAGCAGATGCGGTATCTCTCACATGAGGAGGTCGTTGGTATCCACTTCTGCCTTGTTGAGGACTTCGCGGGGACCACCGATCCCATCATTCCTGCAGGAGTGCGCGATGAGAACCTCCTATCCTCAGCCGTGGCTCGACCTCGTACCTCATTAGGCTCCGAGGATAAGTATCCAACAGTCCAGATGGCGGCAGCAGCCCTGATGCACTCCGTTGCGCTAAATCACGCATTTCACAACGGAAACAAGCGGACGGCTCTCGTTTCGATGCTGGTCTTTTTGGATGAAAACTCTTTTCAGCTGACGTGTGATGAGGACGACATGTTCAGAGTAGTCCTGTTGCTTACGCAGCACCGGCTCGTGAAGCGAGCGTCAGGCGATCTCGCTGATCGGGAGGTCATCGAGCTAAGTGAGTGGCTCTGCAAGCATGCACGTAGAGTGGACCTAGGTGAAAGAGTACTAAAGTGGGTCCGGTTTCGTCGCATTCTGAATACCTTTGGATGCTCCACGGAGTTCCCAAAGGGTACTGGAAACCGTATCAACATCTACCGACCTGTGGAACGGTGGAGTCGGCTCGGGCGGCAGCGAACCGAAGTACTTAGTACGCAGGTGTATTATGCTGGAGAGGGGACGGATGTTGAGCGGAACACCGTAACCAAGATTCGCCGTGATTTAGAACTTGATGACGAGCACGGGTGCGACTCGTCGACGTTTTACGGTATGGAAGTGATGCCTGCACAGGACTTCATACTTACCTACCGTAAGTCGCTTGCACGACTAGCGAAACTCTAGATGGGGTACCATCCGAAGCGCAAATGAAGTTATGGCACAGGTCAGCACCGGAGCATTTCTTCCTGCTACTACCGAGTTTACACATGGATCGCATCGGCGTACGGGAGGTGCGGCAGAACGCCAGCGAGTGGCTACGGCGCGCCCAAGCCGGTGAACACATCGAGGTCACCAAGCGAGGGGAAGTCGTGGCCGTCCTCGGCCCGCCGTGTCCTCGGGCGGAGTCCTCGCCCGTCTCCGGGGAGCCGGCCGACTGAAGCCGGTCACCGTCACCGGTCCGCTGGCAGGGCCGGTGAAGACCCGGCGGGCGGCGTCGGAGGCGCTGGCCGCGGTTCGGTCGGACGAGTGGTGAGCGTCTGGCAGCTGGACTCCTCCGCCATCGTGAGGTTCGCCGTCGCTGAGGACGAGAGCGCTGCGCTCGCTGCCTGGCGAGATGACGACGACGACGACGTCGTCGTCGTGACGTACGAGCTCGCCGTCGCCGAGGTCCTGGCGGGCGTCACTCGGGTCGACGGTGACAGCAGCTCTGGTCGATCTCGATGCGTTGGAGCAGCTGGTCGTCGACCGGGATCTCCTGCTCGCCGCCAGCTGGCTCGAGCCCGCCCAACTCCGCACCCTCGATGCCATCACTCCGCCGCTGCGACGGCTGCCGGCGAGGATCTCGGCGGAGTGCTCACCTACGACGAGAGGATGGCTGCCGCCGCTGAAGCTCTCGGACTCACGACGGCCTGGCGCCGGGGCATCACCGGCGGGATGACCCGCCGGCCTCGATGGTCCCCCGGGCCGTGCCATTGGCGTGCCATAACGGGGCGATTCAGGTAGGATTCAGCGACATCAGGCTGACTATGGATATGCGGTCTGAGCTGCTCTTTCGCGTTTCCGTGCTTCCCCGCCGCACCGCCAGCACTGGAAAGGCCGTCGGCGTTGGTGCTCATCACCTTGAGCGGAAGGACCTGGAGACGGCGGATCGTCACGGGATCGACACAAGCTGCAGGGGTATGGGTCTCAGTCTCCGTGGCCATGTGAAAGTCCCCATCCGTGGCCAATGAAAGTCCCGACCTCGACGACCTGATCCACCAGGAGAACGCCCCATGGCTCGACCGGCTCCTGCACCACGCCGTGGTCGTCCTCACCGAGGGCGAGAGTTACCCTATGCGGGAGGCCCGGCAGAAGGGAGGAGACGGCCGAAGAAGAGCGCTGAGGCTCTGATCGGCCGCACCCTTACCCCCACGGCCGCTTCTCCGGGAACCGCTACGGGGCTCTCAGAGGCCGGTTTTGAGCACGCCGAGGGTGGGGACTTTGGTTGACCACCAGCGGGGACGTCGAGATGGCCATTGACAAATCCGGACGATGTCACCTCCCGGCGTCTCACGAAACGTCTCACGAACTGGTCGCTACGCCGTGAGACGCGACGCCACCCTGCGGACGGGCACCCCCTCTGACCAGCACAAATGCCGTTCACACGGACACGCTGGACGCCTGATTTCGGATTTTAGTCCCAAGGTGCTGGGTTCGAGACCCAGGCGGCCCACCGGGAAGGTGC
>JADDPY010000026.1 GCA_016781635.1 Rubrobacter sp. | reverse complement strand
GCGGTTGCGGTTGCGGACGAGCAGCGTAAGCCACTCGTGTGCGGCGTCGCTACCCTCCGCGCTCGAGAGAAGATCGTCCACGGGCGCGAGCAGGGGTACCGGTGGTTGACCGACGGCGGGGTCCTGATCGAAGCGGTCCGACATGGCGTAGTTCAGGCGCACGAGATCCGAGGCGCCGCGGCGGATCGTCTCGTTGACGTCCCTTCCCACACCTGGTTCCGGCGACCCCGAGGCGAACTCTTCTACGCGATTCTGGAACGAGCCCGCGAGGTCGGCCACCTCCTCCGCCCTGGACACTGCACCGGTGAGGTCGAAACGATCCCCGGCTTTCTCTCGCCAGTCCCGCAGGTGTCCGAGGAGTTCCTCGGCCGAGGCGCGCAGATCCAGCGGGAGGAGCACGTCGGTGAGCAGCCGGTGGGTCACAGCGGCATAGATGCGCGTGTCCCGCGCGAGCAGGTTGGGATCTAGCTTGTCCACGGTGTCCTCGGTGGTGTGCCACCACCAGCCGACGCCGCCGCCCTTTGCTCCGGGACCTCCCAGGAGCTCGGCGACGTCCCCGGCGGACTCGTCCTGCCCGGGTGGCTGCTCGGAGACGAACATAAACAGCGACGGGATGCCCAAGGACATGAAGGACTGGTCGCCTGAGCGGCCGAAGCGAGACCCGTTGAACTCCTCGCCCGTCAGCGACCGGATGACGTCGGCGGCGAGCCCGCGCGTCTCGGCCATGGCCTGCCCCTCGGTTACCACGGTAGCCCCGCGTCCCCCGGGCGAGTCGGTGTTCAGGTGCAGCACGCAGTTATCGTTGAGGTCCTCCCACAGGTGGTCGGCGTACCATGTGGATCCCGCGTAACGACCGTGGGAGTGACCGGACCAAAATGCGAGCCTGAGGCCGCGCCGGAAGTTCTCCCGGTGCGGCAGCA
>JADDPY010000098.1 GCA_016781635.1 Rubrobacter sp. | reverse complement strand
GCGCACGTTCGGGTTGAACTGCGCGAAGATGCCGTTCGGGTTGGCCTCCCACGCCCACACGTGAAGGTCGTAGTGGACGGGCATGCCCGGCTCGTGGCCCGCCATCGGTCCGTCGAAGGGCACACCGAACAGGGAGGGTGGATACTCGTTGGGGGTGTTCACGTTCTGGTCGTCGTCGACCGCGAGGTACTCCACCCCTACCAGCCTCGGCCCGGCTTCGGAGGGGGCGTAGAGCAGCACCTCCGGCTTCAGGGGGTCGAGCGAGGGGTCGCCGATGAGGGCCGGGTTCACGTAGTGGTAGCCCATGCCTCCGAGCCCGGGCACCTCTACGCAGTGGCCGGGATCGGGTTCCTCGGCGCCGTTTCCGGCTATCCGATACCCGTCCGCCCAGGCCTCGTTCACGTCTTGGTACTTCGCCGTTACCTTGCGAACCTCGGCCAGCTTCTTGGAAGCGTCGGAATCCGTAGAGCCGGGCGCCGCGGATGCCGCTCCCGTGAGCGCCATCGTCGCCGCCACGACAGCCCCTAACGTAACCAACAAGAACATGCGCCTCATAGGCGATACCTCCTTTTCGGGGGCATCTTGGCCCCTCGTGCGTCATGACCCTTCAAGCATGTCGGGTGGTAAGGGGGCGGCGCCTCCCCAAAATGGGCTATCTTTGCCAAGGCCTTGGAAGAAGGAAGCCGGGCCCCGAAGTAGGACCCGGCCGAAGTGTCACGCCGGCATGACAATCTCGGGCTAGTATGCCGCCTTCGCGCTGGCCTTGATGCCGCGCAATCTGCGCGTAGCTGGATCCGCGCTTCATCTGTTAAACGGGTGGCCGTAAAATGCCCCCATGACTATCAAGGATCGAATCGAAGACGCCGTCGAAAACTACCGCCAAGCCACGGGTGAGGAACCGATACGCGTGGTGTTGAGCCCGCAAGCCCATAAGAGATTCGTAACCGAAAGTGTCCCCCACAACATCAGGGATGACGTGGATCCCGGAGGGCAAGAGCTCTCCGCGTTCGGAATACCGATCAGGACGTTGTCGGACGAGCCCGGCGAGTTCGTCGGCGTC
>JADDPY010000275.1 GCA_016781635.1 Rubrobacter sp. | reverse complement strand
GTACCGGACTAATCCTACGCTAGATGAGTGTTGCGTGGTTGGCTGAGATAGAACGAGGGTCATCTGAAGTCCGGTCCAAGGGAGCAACAGATGACCCGAGAACACCTTACCTTACGGTTTGCGCAAACGGAAGAGGCGCTCATCGTGCTGTTCTGCGAGGTGGACGATGCCTACCGCCTCCTCAACCCGAGGAGCGACCGTTACGGGACCCTCAAGCGACTCTCGGACTCGGAGGTCATCACCCTCGCTCTGTTCCAGCAGCTGCGGGCCACGGAGAGCCAGCGCTCCTTCTTGCGCGACGCCGAGAGGTTCTTCGCGCACCTGTTTCCAGGGGTGGTCGGCCTCTCTCCCTCCTCGTTCCATCGCCGCTTGCGCAAGCTGAGGCGCTACCTGGAGCCCTTGAGACGCTCCGTGCTGCCCGAACTGGTGGGAGAGCCGGAGACCCTGCTCGTGGACTCGACATTGCTCTCGGTCTTACACCCGCGCCAGGTCTCTCAGTCAGCTGGCTTCGAGGGCGCTTCTTGGGTGAGGTGGGGCTCCTTCTCGGTATACGGGGTGAAGCTGCACCTCGTCTGCTCCACCAACCGTATCCCCCTCTCCTACGAGCTCACCGCCGCCAACGTCGCCGAGATCAAGCTGACTGAGGAACTACTGGGGGCGGCGAAACTGGAGGAGCGTCCCGCGCGCAGGCTCTTTGGGGACCTGGCCTACCGGAGCGGCGCTTTGGAGGAAGCCCTGGCCGAGACAGGCATCCTGCTGGTCACCGAGCGATCCAGGCAGTACGGCAAGAGGCAGCAGGTGGAGGTAGCCTTCGCGAGTCTCAAGCGCGAGTTCCGGCTCGGGGAGACGTTGGCGACCACCCTCGTGGGACTGGCGACCAGGATCGCGGCGAAGATAGCAGCCTACACCTATGGCTTCTACGTCAACCGGATCATGGGCCGTCCTCAAGGACGCATCAAGGAGTTGTGGACATGAACCTGACAACACTCATCTAGCCTACGCGCGCGGCGAATACCAGTTCTCCAAGGTCCTGACTCCAAAGCAG
>JADDPY010000187.1:7266-17627 GCA_016781635.1 Rubrobacter sp. | reverse complement strand
TCGCGAATGATGTGGGTCGAGTCCACGAGTACCTCGTCGCCGATAGTGAGGATCGGGATGACCCGCTGTCCTGAGAGCTGTACCACGGTCTCCCTCCCGTCGGCGTCGGCGTCCACGGTCTGATAGCCGAGATCCAAGCGCTTCAATTCTTTCTTCACCATGCGGCAATAGGGGCAATACTCACCCGTGTAGAGCGTGATCTCCTCGTTCTGAACTGCAGAATCTGCCACTTTGGCCCTCCTCATTTTCTCTAAAAACGTGTGCTTACACATTGTACCGTGACCCGCCGCAAACACCTCAGTCGCATCTGGGGCTTCTCGAAAGACGCCTCAGAAGGGTTTATTTAAAGCTAAGGTAGACGGTATACGTGAACATGAGGTGTAGGCCGAAAAATTACTTCTTCGGGCGCTAGAACGCCCTGAATCGACGTGTTAGGGTTCGTTCGAGAGGGGGGAGCTCTCTCGTACCAGACGAACCTTTAGGCTCTGGGCTGTAGGGTCCTTGATGGGCCGAATAGGGAGGATGAATTGCTTAGGAGCAGGGCAAAGAAGCGGTATAGGGCTCGTCCGGGTGGGGCCACGGGGCCCCGGTCGGCGAGGGGTGGTTCGTCGGGGCGGCGTATATCGGGCCCGATCATCATCGCCTGCGCCGTTGTCGCCTTGCTCGTGGCCTTCGATTACTGGTCGAACTCCGGCAAGATCTACCGGGGCGTAGAGGTTGGGTCGGCTGAGGTCGGCGGTAAGACCCTGGCCGAGGCCCGTGGCGTTGTCGAAGCCGAGGCGGCGGGTTCCCTCGAGGAGATACGGCTCTCGGGCCCCAAAGACGTCTCTTTTAGCAAAGACGAGCTGGGCATAAGCCTTGACTCCGAGACCACGCTGGACGAGGCGTACGCCATCGGGCGCGAGGGGAACATCCTGGGAAGACTCAAGGAGCGGTTTGGTGCTGCCTGGGGTATGGCATCAGTCAAGCCCGAAATCCTCTACAGCCCCGAGGTTGCTCGCGCCAAAATAGAGGAGCTTGCTGGCACCCTCGACAAGCAGCCTACGGAGGGTGCGGTCGCGATTTCGAACGGGGCCGTCGAGGTCGGTCCATCGGCCGCAGGTTACGAAACGGATGTGGAGGGCACCCTCGCGAACCTGGATCGGGCCGTGGGTGAACTTACTGGCGCGGCCGAGGTTGCAGGCCGAGCGCTCGAGCCCGAAGTAACGACCGTGGAGGCCGAGGAAGCCGCGAACCGGGCTAAGAAGGTGGTTTCTGGTCCGGTCGACCTTAGGGCGGGCGAGAAAAGCTGGACGCTAACGGCGTCGGCGGCGGGTCAGGCCTTGAACGTCGTCCCCGGGGGTGGAGGGCTGGAAGTTACGCTCGACAGGGAGAAGCTACGGGCCTCGCTCGCGGAGCCGATCGAGGAGCTCACCGTTTCGCCGCGCGAGGCAAGCTTCGTTCCCGGGGCGGCGGGGGTTACCGTTAAGGAGAGCCGGACGGGCAAGGCGGTGCAGGAGGATGCGTTCTTCGCGGACCTCGAGACCGGGCTCTTCGAGGGGCGGCGCGAGTACGAGATACCGGTAGCCACCGACGAGCCCGAGCTTACGAGCGCCGAAGCCGAGGCCCTACAACCCACGGATCTTATCGGCTCCTATCGGACCGATTACACCCTGAGCAGCGATAAGAGCCCCGAGCGGGTCGAGAACTTGCAGATTGCATCGAACGCCGTGAGCGGAACCATGGTGGCCCCGGGCGAGATCTTCTCGTTCAACGAGCTAGCCGCTCCGCTGAAGTACAACGAGACGCACGTCATCGTCGACGGGAAGGAGACCACGGCTGATGGCGGGGGGCTCTGCCAGGTGGCTTCTACGCTGTTCAACGCAGCGAACTATGCTGGCCTGGAGGTTGTGGAACGCAACGCGCACTTCTCCGAACTGCCGTATATCCGGCCCGGTATGGATGCAACGGTGTGGTTTGGAGCGCTCGACATGAGGTTCAAGAACACCACGGACGGTTACCTGCTCGTTCAGGAGTCGGTCGGCGATGATGGGTACGTCTACGCCGACATCTACGGCCGCCCGACCGGCGCTCAGGTCAAGATGAGCTCGGAGCCAACCTACCGGGGCACGGACTCCTCGGAGTGGGTGACCTACAAGAAGGTCAAGAAGAACGGCAAGGTGAGCTACAACGGCCCGGTCTTCACCACCGCCTACCAGCCTCTGATCGATGAGCACGGCAAGACGATCCCGCCGACGGACCTCACGCCGGCACCCGTTATCCCCTAGCCCGTCGACGGAACGACGACTCGGAGCGGACCCGGCACTCGGGCCCGCCCCGTGGCACCCCTCGACACGTCGTGCCAGGTTGCTGCCGCGTATGGGCGCTTCATAGCTCTTCTCTCACGTTTCTGGTGTGCGGCCTTGACGTTTGGAGGGGAGCTGAAAATTCTCGAGCGTTACTTGCACTCTGCCGAGTTGCCCTACATAAAGCCCGGTTCCGATGCGATGGTGTGGTTCGGGGGCTTGAATATCAGGTTCGAGAACACCTCAAAAAGCCCCCTCCTCTTGAGGGAGCGGGTCGATGAGGAGAGAGGGATACGTCTCGGGACGCGGAGCTGACCGGCTGAAGGGCCCGCCGTATTGACTAGTTCGAGAGCTCCACTATCAGCTCGACTTCGACGGGGGCGTCGAGGGGGAGTTCGCTAACGCCGACGGCGCTTCGGGCGTGGAGTCCGGCATTGCCGAACACCTTCCCGAGCAGGTCGGAGGCGCCGTTTATCACGGCGGGCTGGCCATTGAAGCCGGGGGCTGAAGCGACGAAGCCCGTGACCTTGACGACGCGGCGTACGTTCGAGAGGGCACCCGCCTCGGCGGCGACGGCGGCGAGGGCGTTAAGGGCGCAGAGACGGGCGGCGCTGTGGGCTTCTTCGGGGGTTACCCCGTCGCCAACCTTGCCCTTCAGGCGGAGTTCGCCCTCCTCGAAGGGAAGCTGGCCGGCGGTGAAAACGAAAGAGCCCGCGCGGACGGCGGGGAGGTAGGAACCGGCGGGCTTGGGGACGGCAGGTAGCTCCAGCCCCAGCTCTCGAAGTCTGTTATCAGGCATGTTAATGGAGCGCCTCCTCGTATTCGCTCGCGTCGTAGACGAGCGGGTAGTCTCTGCCGTAGGACTCGCCGGTGATGACCTCCCCGATAAAGACGGTGTGGTCCCCGGCGCGGGTCGTGTCCAAGACGCGGCAGTCGAGGTAGGCCAGGCAGTCGAGGAGGACGGGGGCGCCGCTCGGGGCGAGGTCGTAAGGGATGCCCCGGAGCTTGTCGTGGTATTCGCCGCTCGTCTCGGCGAAGTGAGTTGCGACGTTTACCTGGTCCTCGCGGAGGACGCTCAGGGAGAAGGTCCCGCTTTCTATGATGATGCCGCAGGTGTAGCGGTCGTCGCGGACGGCGACGGCGACGGTCGGGGGGCGTTCGGAGGTCTGGGCGACCCAGGATGCGGTCATCGCGGTCTGCTCGCGGCCCCGGCGCGTGCCGAGTACGTATACGCCGTGGGTCAGATGGCTCAGCGCGCTGGTTATGGCTCCCTGGTCGGATCCGCTTCTGTCGTCCACCGCCCTCCATTCTGTCGGTTGATTCCGATAAGTCGTTATTCTACCAACCTTTACCCGGGTACCCGTCGGAGGTATCCGGGTAGTACGGGGTGTGGGTATAATCGCGCCCGGTGCTGAGGGGTGGATCGCGGCGCAGAAAAAGCGTAAGCAGGGGCTTCGGAAAGGGTTGGTGGAGGGGGATTTGAGCGTTGCGTTGATCGGGGTCGGGGTGCTGCAGACGATCGTGTACCTCCTCTTCGTACGTACGATAGACCTCTACGAGCGGGAGGACTTCCGGTATGTGATCCCGGTCTTCGTCTGGGGCTTTACGGTAGCGGTGACGATCTCGCTCATCTTCAACACCGTCATCGGTGCCGCGTTGAGCGCGCTGACGGCGAACCCGAACGCGGCTCCCTTTCTGACGGCGGTCTTTGTGGCCCCGCCGGTCGAGGAGATCTCGAAGGGTCTCGCGCTCCTCATAGCCTTCGGCGTCGCTTCGGCGGTCGCCCTGAGGCGCGGCGGGACGGAGTTCTCCGGGGTGATGGACGGAATCGTTTACGGCTCTGCGGTCGGGTTCGGGTTCTCCATTGCGGAGGACATCCTCTACTACGCGCAGACCTACCAGCAGGTAGGAGATCAGGTCTTCATCGCGCGGCGCATCTTTGGAGGCTTCGCCCACGCCGCCTTCACCTCGCTCACGGGGATAGGGATCGGGCTTATTCCTTGGGTACGCTCGTACGTCCTGAAGGTAGCCCTGCCGCTCCTTGGCCTCGCCGCGGCGATCCTTCTGCACGCCAGCTTCAACTTCACGGCTTCGCTCTTCGGGCCGGTCGTCTACGCGGCCTTGTTCGTCGTGCTGCTCCTATACGCGGTCATTATCGTGGTGTGGCTCGCCGTGGAGCGGCGCACGATCAGGAGCGAGCTGAGGGACGAGGTCGGTTACGGCACGATCAGCCAGAGTGAGTATTCCATACTCCCGACCTACTTCGCCCGGACTTTCTACTACCTGAGCCTCCTACTGACGGGTCGCCTCACGGAGTGGCGCCGGGCCAGGAGGATGCACCAGGCCGCCGTGGACCTCGCGTTCACGAAGCGCCTCGCCCGCGAGCCTTACGCCCCCTCCCAGGGCCAGAAGGAGCAGTACCTCCGGCAGCGCATAAAGGAGCTGAGGTTCGGGAGAAAATCCAGGCCTGCTTCGTATTGAGCGTTGAGCCGGAGCTTGCCGGCTTGCGAGAAGCCACCGGGCTCATCCTCGCTGGCGGCAGAAGCAGCCGTATGGGGCGTGAGAAGCTTACGCTCGAGGTAGGCGGCATGACCCTGGTGTCGCGCGTACACGCCGCACTCGCCCCCTCCTGTCGGGAGATCATAATGGTAGGCGACGGGCCGGATGTACCGGGCGCCCGCAGGGTTCAGGACCTTCGCGAGGGCCGCGAGGGACCCCTCGCCGGGCTCGAGGCGGGCCTCGGCGCCGCTTCTTCTCCGGCAGTCTTCGTGGCCGCGGGAGACATGCCTTTCGTACCGCCGGGATTTGTGGGCTTCCTGCTCGACCGGCTCCGCTCACGCGGCCTCCAGGCGGTCGTGCCGCGCCATGCGGGCAGGGTACATCCTCTTTGCGCGGCATACGACCGGGGCGTTCTCGCGGAGGTGAGCCGTCTACTCGACGCCGGTACGAGGGCGGCGTGGCGGCTACTCGAGAATCTCGGCGACGGGGTCGAGTACGTCGAGGAGGAGTTCGGCCCGTTTGGCGACCCGGAAGTCTTCCTGGCGAACGTAAACTCTCCCGAGGACCTCGCGCGGGCTCGCGCCGCCGCCGGGGAAGGATGAGCGTGAACCCGCGCGACCCCGGCGGAGATACCCCGCTGTCCGGCTCGACCGGCATAGGGGGCGACGGTTCGGGGACTTTGTTTGGAGGGATTTTTCGGGACCTCGCGCGGCTCTTTCGCGTGTTTCGTCGAGGATGGGAGACCGAGGAGGGTCTCGGTCATCCACCGAGGGTCGCGGTGGTGCTGGGGGCCCAGGTGCTGCCGGGGGGGCGGGCGAGCCGGGTCCTGGAGGCGCGGGTGCGTCACGCGGCCCGGCTGTACTCCGAAGGCGAGGTGGACCTCCTGATCGTGACGGGCGGAACCGGGGAGCACCCACCCAGCGAGGCCGAGGTGATGATGAGGATACTGCGGCGGGGCGGGGTGCCGGAGGAGGTCGTCGTGTTGGAGGACCAGGCGTCGAGTACGTGGGTTTCGGCCCGGCTCGTCGCGGAGATTGCGCGGCGCCGCGGGATCGAGGCCGTGCGTGTCGTTACGGACCCGTTGCACTGCGTCCGTACGATCGAGGCGTTTGGGGAGGCGGGGCTTAAAGCAGTGGCGGAACCCGTGTACGGCAGCCCGATGTGGCGCGGGCGAATCTCCAGACGGGGACAGCTTGCGAGGGAGAGCGTGGCGGTCGTCTGGTACAGGACGAGGCACGGGGTAGGGTCGCGCTCCCGGGCCTTGAACTAGGGGTGTGTTGTGCTCGCGGGTTCTTCGGCCAAGGTTCTCATGTGGCTCCCGGGCCCGCAGGCGTCCGCGATCGAAGCTACGACGACCGATCCCGCAGCTTGTTTCGAGTTACGGGTTTCACCGACGGGGCTGACGGGCGGCGCTCGGCGACTGTAAACTCATGGCCGTGAGCGTGAAGGAGAACATAGGGGAACTCTTTGGGACCGCTTAGTACGGGGTTTCGTTACGGGCTCGTGGCGGTGGCGGTCGCGCTGGTCGCCGAGTTGCGCTTCCTGCTCATCACGCCCGGGGAACTGCCAAACTGGATCCTGACGGTCATCGAGACCTATCGCACCCAGGTGCCCGCCGCGGCCTTTCTCTTTCTGAGCATTCTCGCCGCCCTCCGGGTGCGCCCGGTACGCATGGAGCCGGGCGTCCCGTACCGGTCCCTTCTGCTGCGAGACGGGGCCATGACGGCGACGATCGTGGCGATTATGGCGGGGCTTGCGCTCCTGCTCGTCACCGGGCTGAACTCGACGGTCTTCGCGAACGACGTGCGGGCCTACGCCAACGATGCGGCGCCCTACATCCTCGAATACAGCGAAAAGGTGGCGGGCAGGCTGGACGATCCCCCCCCGCTACCACCGGTCGAGCAGATCGAAGCCGACCTCCAGCCCCCCGAGCTCCGCGACCTCGGGCGCTCCCTAGCCAACCTCGTCCTGCGGGCGATCCTGCTCGGCACCGTCGGGGCTATCGTGGGCGCCTTGCGCGGCGCCTTCGGCAAGAGGGGCCAGGATAAAGCCGGCGAGGGCACGCCCGCTCCGGACGGCGTGGCCGAAGGTACGCCGGGGGCATGAGACCGGGCCGCGCGGCTGCCGTCGCGGTTGCCCTTGTCGTCGACGAACTTCTGGGTGAACCTCCCTCGCCCGTCCACCCGGTCGTCCTGATGGGACGCGCGATCTCCTCCTACGAAAGCCTCGCTCTAACCTTGAAGAACAGCCTGCATCAGAAGCTCGCGGGCCTCGTCCTCGCTTCGACGCTTCCCGCCCTTACGTTCGCCCTCTCTCGCGCCTTCCTTGGTCTCGTCCCCAATAAGCTGCGCGTCCCCGCGGAGGTTCTTCTCCTCTCCACCACCGTCTCCATGCGTGGCCTGGACAGGGCTGCCACGGCCGTCGGCCACGAGATCGAGGTCGGAACCCTCGAAGGGGCCCGCGCCCATGTCGGGGAGTTTGTTGGCCGAGACACGGCGGAGATGCCCCCGGGCGAGGTCGCGCGTGCGGCCGTCGAGTCGGTCGCCGAGAACACCTCCGATGGCATAGTCGCCCCCATGCTCTATGGCTTCCTGCTGGGGGCACCGGGGGCCCTCGCGTACAAAGCAGTAAACACCCTCGACTCCATGGTTGGGCACGAAACTCTCGTCCACAAGGACCTCGGCCTCGTCCCCGCCCGGCTCGACGACGCTGCTAACCTCCTGCCTTCCCGCCTTACAGCGCTCTCCGCTGCGGCCGTCTCGGGGTGCTTCGGCCACGCCTGGAAGGTCGCGCGCTCCCACGGGCCCCGGACAAGGAGCCCGAATGCGGGCTGGGCCGAGGCGGCTTTCGCCGGATCCCTGGGGCTGACGCTCGGCGGTACGAACTCCTATGGTGGCGTGACACGCGAAGGCCCCACCCTGGGCGTCGGACGCGCGCCGGAGGCCGGGGACATCGCCGGGGCGATACGGCTCATGCGCAAGGCTTGCGTGCTGATACTCCTGATCCTCGCGGGCATCGCGGTGCTTGCAGATGCTCCTCGCTTCGCGGATACTCGTGATGGTTAGCGGCTACGCCTCGTCCCCGGACGGCCGCCACCACGGGGCGCACGGCGCTGAGGTCTCCCGGGTCCTGGGAGGGGAGCCGGCCGGGGGGTTTCTGGATTTCAGCGCGAACATCAACCCTTTAGGGCCGCCGGAAGGGGCTTTGTACGCGGCGCAGAAAGCCCTGATCGGGGAGGTGGCAGCTTACCCGGACGGGCGGTATCCGGAGCTGTGCGCTGCCCTGGCGAGCTACCTCGGGGTGTCGGGAGAGACCGTTCTGCCGACGAACGGGGGGGCGGAGGCACTCTTCCTCGCGGCGCGGGTCGCCGCGGAGGGCCGGCGCGGAGAGAGGGCCGTGGTCCTCGACCCTACCTTCAGCGAGTACGCCGCCGCGGCCCGCGCCGGCGGGTTCGAACCGGAGAGCCGCGTGGCTCGTAGGCGGGAGGACGGTTTCCGCCTCGACCCTTCCGTTCTCGATGACCTCGACGGCGTCGGTGTAGTCTTCCTGTGCAACCCGAACAACCCGACCGGAGACCTGACGCCGCGAGGGGAGGTGCTATCCCTGCTTGAGAGGACACGCTCGGCCGGGACGATCCTGGTGGTCGACGAGGCTTTCGCCGACTTCGCCCCTGGCGAGGGTGTCGCGGACCTGGTGGACGAGCACCTCTACGTGGCGAGGTCCTTCACCAAGTTCTTCGCGGTGCCCGGGCTCAGGCTCGGCTGCCTCGTCGCCCGCGACCCCGACCGCGTCCGCCCGTTCCAACCCTCGTGGTCCGTGAACGTGGCGGCGGCGGCGGCGGGGATAGCCGCGGCCGGAGACGAGGACTACGCCGCAAAGACCCTCGCGGAGGTGGTGCTCCGGCGCGAGGATCTCGTCTCCGCCCTCCGCCCCCTGCCGGGCCTCGAAGTCTACAAGGGGGCGGCGAACTTTCTGCTCGTTCGTGGGCCAGAAGATCTGCCGGAGAGGTTGGCGCGACGCGGGGTACTGGTTCGGGGCTGCGGGCTGTTCCCGGGGCTCGGGCCACGGTTCTCCCGGATCGCGGTTCGTGGGGCGGGGGAGAACGAACGACTCGTTAGCGCCGTCAAAGCCGCGCTGAAGGAGACGTCGTAGGCCTCCGCACTCTCGTGCTCGGCGGCGCCCGGAGCGGCAAGAGCACCTTCGGCGAGGAACTCGCGCGGGGGCTCGGCGGGGATGCCGTGCTCTACGTAGCGACCGCCGTCGTCTCTGACGGGGACGAGGAGCTGTCGCGGCGGGTCCAGGTCCACCAGGGGCGTCGCCCGTCGGGCTGGAGCCTCCTGGAGCTCTCGGTGGGCGGGTTGGAGCCGGTCTTCGACTCGGCGCGGGGACATGGCGCTGTGCTCTTCGACTCGCTCACCCTCTGGGTCTCCGCCGGGATGTACCGGGAGACAGACGAGAGCATTGTGGATGAGTTGGATCGCTTTCTGGTGGATGCCGCCTCACTCCCAGAGCCCATGATCGTCGTGAGCGACGAGGTTGGGCTGGGGCTGGTGCCGCAGAGCGCCGAGGGGCGCCGGTTCCGCGACCTGCTGGGTATGATCAACCAGCGCGTGGCGGCCGTGTCCGACGAGGTTTATCTCTGCGTCGCCGGGATACCGCTAAAGATCAAATAAGATGCGCGCCCTTTTCTCCTTCTTCACCCTTCTCCCGCTGGGGAGGGGCGCGACCCTGGAGGACGCCGCCCGGAGCTCCTACCTGCTCCCCCTCGTCGGGCTCGCCACGGGGCTCCCCGGCGCGATCCTGCTGCTGATCGGTATCTTTCCGCCTGGTGTCGCGGCCTCTCTCGCCCTCGCCGCCGCGCTCCTCGCCGCAGGCCTGCACCACACGGACGGCGTCCTCGATGTCGGCGACGCCCTCATGGTACGCGGGGCCCCAGCGCGGCGACGCGAGGTCTTGAAGGACGCCCGCATCGGGGTCGGGGGCCTGGGCGCGCTCTTCTTCGTTTACGCGCCTACCCTCTTCGCTCTCGCAGCCCTCGCGGACGCCTCTCCGTACCGCGCGGCGCTCTCCCTCCTCGCCGCAGAGGTCGCTGCCCGCTCCGCCATGCTCCTCCTGCTCGTCTTCGGGCGTCCCGCCGTGGAAGGCTCCTCCTCGACGTACTTCGTCCGTGCCCTCAAAGGGAGACGCAGGGCGGTAGCGATCGTCCTCGCCGTCTCTCTGCCGGGGCTCGTGGCGGTGCCCCTCGGATGGGGTGCCTTTATGGCCCTCCTCGTCGCACCCGCGGTTGCTTCGTTGGCCCTACGCATCTCGGGGGTGGCGTTCGGTGGCATAAGCGGCGACGTCAGCGGTGCCGCCGGGGAGTTCACGCGCGCCGTCTTGCTCTTGGCCCTCTCGGCCGCGATCCAGACCGCCCCGGCGGCGTAAACAAAGAAGCGGCCAGCCAGAAAGGAGCCGACCGCTGGATGCTGACCCGCTGACCGGCTCTAAGAAGCCGAATCCAGGTCGTCGCCCGGCTTCATCACGTGGACGGAGACGCTTGGGGCGATCTGCGCGAGGTGCTGCTGAAACTCCTCGGGG